>CANGMO010000094.1 GCA_947454295.1 Verrucomicrobiota bacterium
AACGATCGAGTGTTTGAAGCACGAGCGTGAGATCCACGGTGCTCACATTTGGGAAGGCGGTGAGCAGGTCGCGCTGGAAACTGGCGGCAGCGGCGGGCGTGTCCGTTCGCGTGGCCATCACGTATTGAGCGGGGGCGTCTTCGAGGGCGCCGGATGGGAAAACGATGAAGAAGTTTGGACGCACCTGCCGCCAGTCGACGCGTCGGAGGCTGCCAACCTGACACGGAAGTTCGATGCCTTGGATGTCAAACGACAACCGGTCGCCCACGTTGAGGTGCAACTCGCGCGCAATGCCATCCTCGAGGGAAACCGGGACCGGGTTCTGATCGGATGGGGCGCCGGCGAACCGGGGGCTCCAAATTCCGGCCTCCAGCGTTTCGGTGTCGATGAGCCGGTCGCGCCAGGTCGTGCGGTACTCCCGACGAAGTGCCCAGTCCGTGGGCCGCTCTCCCTTGGCGGGGTTTTCCGGCTTCGGGTGGAGATCGGCAACGGGCACTCCCTTCAGACTGGAAATCCGCATGGTCACGATGGGCGCCTGTTCCAGGGCCTCAAGTTGATGACGCGCCAGCAGCTGCAGGACGCCGTCGCGTTGATCCGGCTGGATGTCGAAGAGAATGGTGTTCGGTTTATGCGTCGCGGAAGGCGGGAACAACTGGGCGAGCAGGCTGACGCGGACGAGGTGGAGGGTGAGAATCAGGAAGGTTCCAAGCCCGAGAGAGAGGATGAGCAGGGTGGTGCGGTTTCCGGGGCGGTGCAGGCTGGCAATGCCCTGCCGGATCACGAATGGGAGCTGGGGTGGAACGAATCGTCGTGCGGTCCAGGCGAGCGCCCGGGCCACCAGGGTCAGCAGCGCAAACGCCGCGAGCAGTCCACCAGCGATCGATGCGCCTTCGCGAAGCGATCGGGTTTGAGCGAGGATGAACCCGGTCAAGGCGATCAGGATGATCCCGATGACGACGACCCGGGGGCGGTTTGCTCCCGGCGCGGGACCGGCGTCGATCCGCAGCACAGCGAGTGGGGATATGCCTCGAAGTTCCAACAGGGGAAGCAGGGTGAAGAGCCCGCAGAGCACGAAGCCTGAGGTCATGGCACCGAGCGTTTCCGCCCACGCGAACGAAGGTTCCATCTGGAAGGGGATGAAGGTCCCGACCAGCAGGGGAAGGAAGCGTGCGGTGAGGGCACCCACCACGGCACCCAGGCCGCAGCCAATCACACCGAGACTGAATCCCTGCGCGAGGTACACGGCAAACACCCGTGGCATGGGAGTGCCGAGGCACCGAAGCAAGCCGGCGTTTGCCCGCTTTTGGGCAACGTGCACCTGGAGCGTGCTGGCCATTCCAATGCATCCCAGTAGCAGGGCGACCAGCCCCACCAGATTGAGAAACCGGTGCAGATTGGTGAGCGATTCGCCGAGCTCCCGCTGACGCTTTTCCACCGTATCCACCTCGATGTGCCGCCGCTCCAGTTCCGATTCAATGGGCTTCAGAAGCCGGCGGACGTCGACTGCGTTATCGAAGGCAATCGTCAACCGATACCGGGCGAGGGAGCCGCCTTGAAGCAGTCCGGTGGCGGCCAGTGAGGTGCTCGGGAGATAGAGGCGCGGCGCAATGGAGGCGAAGGCGACGGTATCGCCCGGGGCACGGAGCAGGGCGCCGAGAATCCGAAGGTTCGATTGACCGAGTCGGGCGCTGTCCCCGGGTTTGACCCCAAACTGCAGCAGCACTGCCTGATCCACCAAGATGCCCAATCCTCGTTGGAACTCCTCGGCGGCGCCCGGTGGATCAGTCTCCAGCGTGCCGTAGAAAGGGAATCCTCCGGAGATGGCTCGGCCGTTCATGAGACGCGAGCCCGAGCCGAGGCCCAGCATGGTGGAGAAGCTGATTTCCTCACCCATTCGCGCGCCTAGGGGCCGCACGAGCGCGCGGTCGGCATCCGAGAAGGGTTCGCGTCGGGTGAAGACGAGATCAGCCCCCAGCAGCGCCTTGGACTGCGATTCGATGCCATCCCTCAGATTGCGACCGAGGCAGGCAATCGAGACCAGGGCGGCGATGCCGAGGGAAATTGAACTGGAGAACAGCAGCAGCCGGCGGCGTGCGGTGCGTGATTCCCGCCAGGCCATCTTCCAGACCCAGGGGGAAAACAGGGCGGCGATCCAAGGCACGGCAGGCAGAGTAGGAGAGATGCCCGCCAAATCAAACGCGGCGGCGTTCCGGCGTTCCGGCGAGCCGCGACTCCGAGTGCCCTAGCGGCCTTCGGTCATCGAGGCCGGCAATCCGTTTTCCCAGGACTTGGGAGTATTCCAGGGACGGGCCGACAACTCGTCGTCCGACTTGCAGCCGCCGATCAAAACCGCGGCCAGCCCGAGGCAGGCCAGAAACACCGCGCGAAGAGGGATACGGAATTTCATGGAAGCGAAGTTGAGGGGTTAAAGCAAAAAGGGGTCCGCCTTTCGGGGACCCCTGGGAAGCGGAAATTCAGTACAGGACCTTGTCGCCCTCGGCGACCGCGACGTCGGCCTGACGCCACTCCGGCAGGAGATTGGCGATGCTACGGTTCTGGTCGACGCTGACGATGCGGGCCTTGCCGAGCAGCTTGTCGCCGCGGCGGACCATCACGATGCCATTGGCCTTGGCGCCCTGGGTCTCACCGACGTCGAGCAGCACAAAGTTCCACTTCGGATCGACGGCCACCACCGAGCCCTTGAGACCCGGCATTTCAACCGGCTTGTCGTTGGGGTTCTCGAAGCGATCCAGGCGGGCCTGGAGGTGCTCGATGCTGCGGAGGAAAATCTTGCGCTCGTCGGACAGGGCGGTGCGGGCCTCGGTGGCTTCGCGGAGATCGTTCTTCAACTGGCTGATCTGCTCGGGATGCACGCCCAGGGCCTGCCAGCGGGACAGCTCCTGCTGTGCCTCATTGCGCTCCTTGGTGGTCTTGCCGAGATCGGAGGCCAGCTTGTCGGCGCGCCCCTTTTGAGTGGAGGCTTCGGTGGCGGCGGATTCGAGGTCCGTCTTGGTCTGCGCCAGATCCTTCAGGGCCTTGTCGGCGTTCGCCTTGGCGGTCTTGGCATCCCCCTCAGCCTTGCGCTGGGCGGCGACGGACTCGCCGAGCTTGCCCTTGGTGTCGGCGAGGTCCTTGGTTTGCGTCTCGATGGCCGGCGCCGTGACGACGAAATTGATGACCAAAGCCGCGATACCTGCGGCCAGGGAGAGAACGAGTGCGAGGCGAAGCATGGAGTGAACGCGTGGTGTGACTTGTGACGGGCAACGCTACGGAGGGTAGGGGGACGTGTCAACGTTCGCTTGCGTGAACGGAGGGAAAGGCGCGGGAGAAGGGATCGCGCCTCAGTTCGACCGAACGAATGAGTTCGGCTGGATACAGGTTGGGGCTGGGCGATCCGCCTCCCGCCGGGTGGGTGGCAGCGGAACGTTTCCCAAACGTTGAATTTCCTTGCTTGTCCCCGGCAATTGCCGGCTTTTTTGGGGAAATACACCCACCAACCCCCCAACTTTGGCGGTGTATTGGACTCAACCACCATCGTATGAACAAAAACCTCCGAATTGTTTCCGGTAATGCCCTGATGCGAGCGGACTCGTTCCGTCGCGTACTCACGATCGGTCTCGGTGCCCAGCTGCTTGCTGGCCCCGTGCTGCTCGCCCAAAGCGCCTCCTCGGCGCCTGCTGCCGACGCCTCCAAAATGGAGAAGCGTGTGGTGGTCGGGTCGAACATCCCCACCGCAGAGGTCGAGACCGCCCAGCCGGTTGAGATCTTTACCCGTGAGAAGATTGACCAGATGGGCGTCACCACGGTGACCGACCTGCTCCTGCGCGTTCCGCAGTCCAACCAGGGCGCGCTGAACGGCAACAACGGCGGCACCGGCTTCGCTGCCGGTGGCACGGGTGTTTCCCTGCGCGGCCTGGGCCTGAATGCGACCCTGATCCTCCTCAACGGACGCCGCGTGGCACCGTACGGCTTCTCGAACAGCGGTACCGATTCGTTCGTTGACCTGAACTCGCTCCCGCTCGAGGCCATTGAGCAGGTGGAAATCCTTACTTCCGGCGCCTCCGCGGTTTACGGCGCGGATGCCATCGCGGGCGTAATCAACATCAAGACGAAGAAGGATTACCACGGTGGCGAGCTGCGCTTCTACTATGGCAACACGGTCCACCAGGACTACGCCACCACGAAGGGGTCGATCACCTTTGGCACCGGCAATGACAAGACGGACTTGCTCATCGTTGCTGATTACCTGCACCAAAACGACCTGTACAACCGCGACCGTGCGTTTTCGTCCGAAGTGGACCTCCGTCCTCTGGGCGGCATCAACAACGGCAGTTCGTTCCCCGATCCGGGTCGCTACACGGTTCCCAAGACGGCGCCGGGCCTCGCTGGCACGCCGTTTGCGGGCGCCAGCGGCACGGTTACCCTGGTTCCCCCCCTCGGAACTGACGGCAAGGCCGCGCCGGGTTCCTATCATCCGTTCGGCGACTCGGATCGCTTCAACTTCCTGCAGCGGTCGCAGTCGCTTCCCCGCTCCCAGCGCGAGGGCGTGTACGGCAATTTCAACCACAAGATCTTCGACGAGAAGATGGAGGCGTTTGGTGAGTTCATGTTCCGCCACGGCGAGGAGCATGTGGAACTCGCGCCCGCCCCGATCGACCTCGCCGGCAGCGGCAGCGGTATCGGCATCCCGGTTGGAACCTCGGTCGTCAAGAAGGGTGTCGTGAACGTGGGCAACCAGGTCACCATTCCGAAGACCAACCCGTTCAATCCGTTTGGTGTCGACATCAGCGCGGGGCGCCTCCGCCTCCTGGAGACCGGCAACCGTCTCTATGACTTCAACACCGACTCCTTCCGCATGCTCGGCGGGCTGCGCGGTGAGCTGAGCGAAAAGTTCAGCTACGAAACCGCGGTGATGTACAACCGCGCCCAGACCGTGAAGAACGGCGTCGGCGTGGGGGTGCAGCAGTTCCAGAACGCGCTCAACGATCCGAATCCGCTCACGGCCTTCAATCCGTTCAGCGGTCCGAGCGCCCCCAACAACCCGGCCACGGTTTCCGGACTGCTGGTCGGGTCCAAGCAGGTCGGCACCACCGACGTGCTCAGCTGGGACGCCAAGGGCTTCGGCTCGTTGTTTGACCTGCCCGGTGGCACGGTCGGCTATGCGGTCGGTCTGGAGTACCGCACTGAGAAGTTCACCGACGATCCCGACCAGGTTCAGCGGGCTGGCGGGCTGGTCGGCCAGTCTCCCGCCCTCGGCAATGCCGGCTCGCGCAATCTGACCGCGGCGTACATCGAGTCGCGCATTCCCATCACCGGCAAGGACTGGAACATCCTCGGATTCTACCGGGTCGACGTCACGGCGGCCGGCCGTGTGGACAGCTACAGCGACTTCGGTGATTCCGAAGTGCCTTCGGTGGGCATCGAATGGCGTCCGTTCAGCGAGGACTTCCTCCTCCGCTCCAGCTATGGCGAGAGCTTCCGTCCTGCGTCGCTGCAGCAGTTGTACAACTCTGCGTCTGATGCCCTGACCAGCAGCTTCCGTGACCCGCTCCGTGGCACCGTGGAGCGTGAAATTCCCATCAGCCGCGGCGGCAACACCAACCTGAGGCCGGAAACGGCTACGGAGTGGACGGCTGGCGCTGTGTTGAGCCCGGCGGCGGCCAAGGGGCTGCGCATTTCCGTGGATTGGGTCCAGATTGCGCGCAAGAACGAGATCGGCAGCTATGCCGACTTCTTCGGCAATGGCGCCCTCTCGCAACGCGCCGGCAGCTACACCCGTCTCCCGTATGAAGGCGACGCGGCGTTCCTCGCGGCCAATCCGGGCGCGGCGCTTCCCAAGGCCGACCCGCTGACCGGCCTGCCTGCCGGCCAGATCTTCACGCTGAATGATCAGTTCCAAAACCTCGGCTCCACCATCATGGATGCTGTTGATTTTGGCATCAGCTACGAGCTCAAGACCGACACTGCCGGCACCTGGCGCTTTGATCTTGCCTCCTCCTATCTGCTGAGCTACCGCACCTCCGCCGGCCCAGGTGAAGCCTACGAGGCCAACGACGGCTTTGCCACCGGATCGGATGCCTTCCCGAAGTGGCGCTCCACCGCGAGCCTCTTCTGGAACTATCGGAAGCTGGAAGCTGGCGTGGTTGCCAACTACGTGGGCGAGGTTGCCTATTCCAATCCTGCCACCGGCGATGACGCCACGGTGAGCTCGTTCATGACGTTCGACGTCCAGGCTTCCTACAAGCTTCCCTGGGACGTGAAGGTCACCGCGGGCATCAACAACATCCTGGATTCCAATCCGCCGCTGTACCTCGGATTCAGCAACAACTCGTTCGCCTATCTCAGCTCGGTTCACAACCCGCTGGGCCGGCAGTATTACTTCCAGCTCAGCAAGAAGTTCTGATCCTGGTTGCCTGATTCAAGGCCGCCTCCGGGGAAACCCTGGGGCGGCCTTTTTGCTGCTCGGGATGGCATTGTGTCACGGCGGTGACGGATCCGAAACGTGAACGTCATTTCTGCTTGTCATGCGGCCAATTCGGAGCTTCATAGGAAAAACCACCGGCCTCAACCCAACCCTTGGCCGGGCAACCCTGCACATATCCATGAACCATAACTCCCTGCAGAATGGCCGTGTTGAAATGTATCGTCGCGCCTTGATGATCGGGCTGGGCGCCCAGTTGTTTGCCGTGCCGGCGCTGATGGCGCAGAGCACTTCGGGGCCGGCGACGATGACGAAGCATACCACGGTCGAGTCGTTGATTCCCAAGGCGGAAGACGCAGGACCTTCGCCCGTAGAAGTTGTGACTTCGGCCGACATCCAGAAGATTGGTGGCTCCGATATCCTGAACGTCCTGAAGGCGCTTAGCCCCTCCTTTTCAGGCAACGGAAACGTCGGTCAGAGCCTGAACAACGGTGGATTCGGCGAGTCCTACCTCGCGCTTCGCAATCTTCCGACCCTGGTTCTCCTCGACGGCAAGCGAGTCAACATTAGCGCCTTCTCGACCTACGTCGGCACGTATGCCGTCGACCTCAACACCATTCCGGTGGCGATGATCGACCGCATCGAAGTGCTGAAGGACGGCGCCTCGACGTTGTACGGCTCCGATGCGATCGGCGGTGTGGTGAACATCATCACCAAGAAGGATTTCAACGGTGTTGAAGTCAGCGGCCGCTACGGGTTCGCCACCGGTAAGGGAGTGTACAACGAGGCCCGCGGATCGGCGGTTCTGGGATACGCCAAAGACAACGTGCGCCTGACGGTTGGAGCGAACTACTACTACTCGGATCCTCTCTACACCAAGAATCGCTCCATTGGCGGCCTGAGCTTGGGTGATTTGGCTGCGGCCGGACTCAATGCCCCCAGCTACTTCAGCGGTAGCTACCCGGGCCGTGCCGGGTCCTTCATTCTTGCCGGTTCGCCCCTGGCGGCCGGCGCCCCGGGGTACAATGCCGCGATCACGGCGCCTCCCGTGCTTAAGGGCGGACCGTACACTTCCATTGCCGACTACAATGCCGCCGCTCAGGCGCAACTCGGTATCACGCCTTACATCCCCATCAACTCGACGCCGGCCAGCGCGACCATCGGTGGTGGGGCGACCATCCTCAATACGACCTCGCTGAATACGGTCACCATCCAGCGGCAGGATCGCCGCAACGTGGTGGCGAATGTTGAGTATGATCTTTCCGAGCACGTCACCGCGTACACCCAGTTGCTCTACTCCAAGTCGAGCAGCATTGGCCAGCTGGCCCCGGCGCCCATCGCTTCGTTTGGTGGCTCGCATCTGACGGTGCCTGCCAACAACCCGTACAATC
>CANGMO010000095.1 GCA_947454295.1 Verrucomicrobiota bacterium
GGCTCCGGTGAGTTCGGGGCCGATTCGGGCACCGTCGTTGCCGATGCGGTGGCACTGCGAGCAGAGGCGCACGAAGTGATTGCGGCCCTCGCGTTCCGAGTAAGCCCACAGCGGAGCTTCGTCGAAGGTCTTCTGCAGCGAGGCGATCAGGGTCTGCTTGTCGGCGGGGGTTTTCTGGATGCGGCCCCAGAGGGCGGTGACCTGGCGATCCACCTCGGCGTCGTGAAGCGCGGTGAGCTGGCGGATCTGAAACGCGCTGATGAGGTCGCGCTTGACCCGGCCCGCGGCAATCTCCGCGAGGAGGGCGCGCGCCGAGGCCGCGCGTCGGGTGAGCGTGGCGAGGGCGGATTCACGCTCCCCTTGCGGCAGCGCACCGATGCGGCTCAACAGCGCGGCGGGAATCGAGGCGTCGTCAAACCTGGCGAGCAGCGGGATGGCCGCCGCACGAAATGCCGGGTCGTCGAGCAATTGCAGGAACAAGGGCAGCGACGCCGCATCGGTCGCCCGACTCAGAACGGCGAACGCGTGGCGTCGATCCGACTCCGATGCTGCGCGGTCGGCCAGCACGGTGCGGAGGCGCGGAAATCCGGAGGCGTCGCCGAACACGGCGGCCAGCCGTTCCGCGCTCCGGCGCACCGATGGATTGGCATGGCTGTAGAGCGTTTTGGACACCTTGGGCCACGCTTCGGGCATGGGCAGATTCGCGCGCGGTTCCATGGCCAGCCAGAGACCGGCGAGCCGGCGCGGCAGATCAGTGGCCGGGGTGGTGGCGAGCAGCGCAATTTCGCGATTCAGCGCCGCGCCTTCCTGCGAGGCGGCGTACCAGTGGATCCAATCGGAAAGCCGGGGCAGGGGGGAGGCCGCCGCCAGCTTGAGTGCGCGCTCCGCGTTCTTCGGAAGCAGGGTGGCGATGCCATCCCATAGCAACCCCGGCAGATTCCGATCCTCGCGGTCCTCGCGATGGCGGCTCAGCGATTCGGCGAGAGCCCAAGCGCCGGCTTCAGGCACTCGCTGGATGGCGGAGGCGAGGGCTCGGCGAACCACCGGCGAGGGATCGGAGCCCGCAAGTTTTTGAAATTGTTTTAACGCCGCGGGCGAGGCCAGCCGGCGGTCGGTGGTGAGTTGAATGGTCCAGGCGCGGACGAACTCGTCGGGATCGGAGAGTCCCTTCAACACGTATTCGTCCATGGCGGGGCCGTCGAAACCTTGATCGCGCCCGGAAATCCGGTGGAGCGCCCAGAGACCCTGGAGTCGCTGCAGCGGATCGTGATTGGCACCGAATTGCAGCTGCAGCAGCCGGACCGCCTTGGGATCCAGCGGACGCTGCATTGCACGCTCCTGCAGCAGGCGGGCCGCGGTGCGCGCGTACCAGGCATTCGGATGCGTGAAGGATTCCAGCAGGCCGACATCCGTCTTCTCCGCCAGATTCACCGACGCGGGGTGGTATCCCGCCTGCCATTCCATGCGGTATAGGCGGCCGTTGCTGCGATCCCATCGCTCCACATTCGGATTGTGGCAGTGCTGGGGATCCACCCAGTCGATGAAGTACACCGCGCCATCCGGGCCGGTTTGCAGGTCGACCGCCACGTACGTGGGATCGGTGCAGAACAGTTGGTCCTTTCCGGCATGGACGGTTTCGTACCCGGAGCCGAGGCGTCGGTTGATCTGCTGGTTGATCTGATGGCCACCGAGGTTGTGGGTGAAGAGATGTCCGCGGAATTCCTCGGGCCAGTTGTCGCCCTGGTAGATCAGGGTGCCGACGTGGGAATGCCCGCCGTAGATGGCATCGCTCCCGGGCGCGCCGGCGCCACCTGCACCGTGATCATAGCGTGCCGAGGCGAGCAGGTAGTTTTTGAATTCGGGGAATTCCTTCGGCGGATTGGCGATGATGAACGGCGCATAGTTGGCGTTGGCTTGATTCCAATAGTGGCCGCCCTGGATCACGTGGGTGGTGCAGCCGCCGCCCCAGTAGCTGCGGCAGTGGGTCATGAACAGCTGGCCATGCTCGTCGTAGTCGAGGCCCCAGGGATTGCTGCCGCCGCTGGCGAACACCTCGAATTCATGCCGCACCGGATGATACCGCCATACGCCGGCGCGCAGCTCGGTGCGCTGGGATTCCGGCGCTCCGGGCCGTCCGATGTGAGCGAGGTTGAACACGCCCTGGTTTCCGTAGAGCCAGCCATCGGGTCCCCAGAGGAAACTGTTCAGGCACTCGTGGGTGTCCTGGTACCCGAAACCATCGAGCAGGACCTGGGGAGGACCGTCAGGAACGTCGTTGTGATCCTTGTCGGCCAGAAACAGCAGCTGCGGCGCGGCGCCGATCCACACCCCGCCGAATCCCACTTCCAGTCCGCTGACTAGATTGAGCCCCTCGGCAAACACCTTTCGCGTCTCGAATCGTCCGTCGCCGTCACGATCCTCGAGGATCACAATGCGATCCTGTCCCTGCCCCTCGGGCCGCTTGGAGGGATAGCTCATGGCCTCGGCAATCCAGATGCGCCCGCGCTCGTCCCAGGCAAACGCCACGGGTTGCTGCACGGCGGGTTCGGCGGCCACCAGTTCGACCCTAAAGCCCGGTGGTACGTGCATGGCGGCCACCGTCCGCTCGGCGGGTGTGGTGGCCGGGTGATCCACTGGATTTGGCCGGAGGTGTCGGAGAACCGGGCTCGAGTCCAGGCGCGAGGCGCTCGGCAGGGGATCCTCGGCATGCAAGTGAAGCGAAGCAGCCAGGAGGAGGCCGGTGTGGAGCAGGGCTGCTGACCAGAACGGTCTTGGAGCGGAAGGGAGGCGCATGGGCGGGAGGTGGATGGCTTTCGGTGTCGCCGGCCGTGGAATGACGACGAGTTTGTCACGCCACAGGAAGTTGTCGAACCGGATCGCGGCCCCGGGGGGATCGGAAGCCGGAGAATCGGAATGGCGTCCGGGTTGGGCGGGCGGGAATCGAAACGGTGGTGCCAGCGGGAGGAATCGAACCTCCGACCAAGGGCTTATGAGTCCCCTGCTCTACCGCTGAGCTACGCTGGCGGACCGACCGAAGGGCGGGGATAATTACGGAGGTGGGGAAGGGGCCGCAAGTCGTTTTCCTGGGACGGTGCCCGGCAACGGGTCAACCTAGGTTCGAGTTACCTGCCCGTTGCCCCCGGGGCGGCTTTCATGATTGGATGGGCGGACGTACGTTGGAACGGATTTCTATGTCGCAGATCAAATTTGGAACCGATGGCTGGCGCGCCATCATCGCCGAGGATTTCACCTTCGCCAATGTCGCCCGGGTGGCGCAGGCGACCGCGGACTATTGGAAACAGCACCCGGTCAAAGGGACCGTGGCGCATGCCGTGGTGGGGTATGACCGCCGGTTCCTGTCGGATCAGTTTGCCCGCCGCGTTGCCGAGGTGCTCGCCGGCAATGGCTTCAAGGTCACGCTTTCCGACGCCCCGGTGCCGACGCCGGCCGTGTCCTACGCGGTCAAGCAGCTCAAGGCGGTGGGCGGGGTGATGATCACCGCCAGCCACAATCCTCCCGCCTTCAACGGATTCAAACTCAAGGCCTGGTTCGGCGGTTCGGCGGACCCGGTCATCTGCCAAGGCGTCGAGGCGCTGCTCGACACCACGCCCGTGAAGCACACGATCTTCGAGCACGCCCTTGCTGCCAAGGCGGTGGTCGTGAAGGATCTTCGTGCGCCCCATTACGCGGCCTGCAAGAAGCTGGTTGAGTTCGACCGCATTGCCGCCTCCAAACTGAAGTTTGCGCATGAGGCGCTGTACGGCGTGGGCGCCGGCTGCTTTGACGAGCTGCTGGCGGGCACCACCTGCCAGGTCACGACCCTCAACGCGGAGCACAATCCGAATTTCGGGGGCATTAATCCGGAGCCGATCGCCAAGAACTACGTCAAGTCGGCCGCCTATCTGGCGAAGCATCCGCACGATCTCTGCCTGGTGACCGACGGCGATGCCGACCGCGTGGGCGGCATGATGGGCAATGGCGACCTGCTCACCACCCACCAGATCATCTGCCTGCTGCTGCGTCATTTCGTCGTGAACCGCCGGCAGACCGGCCGCGTGATCAAGGCGTTGACCACGACCACCATGGTCGACCGGATCTGCGCCAAGTTCGGACTCGAGCTGGTGGAGACTGGCGTGGGCTTCAAGTACATCGCCGCCGAAATGATTCGCGGCGAGGTGCTGCTCGGCTTCGAGGAAAGTGGTGGCATCGGGTTCCCCGGCCACATTCCCGAGCGCGACGGCATCCTTGCCGGCCTCATGCTGCTGGAAATGCTGGCGCGCGAGAAAAAGCCGCTCCGCACGCTGATTGCCGACCTGGAACGAGAGTTCGGTCCACCTCGCTACGCGCGCATCGATGTGCATTTTCCGTTGGAAAAACGCGCCGCCCTGATGCAGTTCTGCAAACTCAACCCGCCGGCCAAGCTGTTGAAGTCGCCCGTGGCGGAGGTGAAGTCGCAGGACGGAGTGAAGTATGTGGCCAAGGATGGATCCTGGCTCATGCTTCGCGGCTCGGGCACCGAACCCATCCTGCGCATCTACGCCGAGGCCAAGAGCGACGCGGACGCGGAAGCGTTGCTGAAGCTCGGCAGCAAGTTGACCAAGCAGGTTTGACCGGACGGGGCGGGCTGGAAGTGGTCACGAGGCCGGGGGCGAGTGATTGTCCCGTGGTTGCGGTTGCCTGCCCGGGCGGCTGGGCCTAGCTTTGCGCGTCGCTGTCGCGGCTTCACATGAAAAAGCGCCTATCCTACGCGGTCTTCATCGTGTCCCTCGCCGCCTATGTGCTTACGGGCGCGCAGGTGGACCGGCAGTCGAACGCCGCCGAAAAGGACGACGCCTACCCCCAGCTGGAGCTCTTTTCCCGGGTGCTTCAGCGGGTCCGCAAGGATTACGTCGATGGCGACAAGCTCACCTACAAGGAGCTCGTCCAGGGCGCTCTCAAGGGCATGCTCGGCACCTTGGATCCGCACAGCGAGTACATGGAGCCGGTGAAGTACAACGAGCTGAAGGAGGACACCGAGGGAACCTTCAGCGGCGTGGGCCTGCAGGTGGGCATGCGTGACGGCGGCCTGACGGTCATTGCCCCCATTGAGGACACCCCGGCATTCGAAGCTGGAATCATGGCGGGCGATCACATCGACAAGATCGACGGCCAGCCCACCGACAAGTTCAACATGGCCGATGCCATCCAGCGTCTCCGCGGCGACCCCGGCAGCAAGGTGACGCTGACCATTTCCCGCCCCGCCTGGACGGAGGCAAAAGACATCGCCCTCAGCCGTGCGGACATCCGTGTCTACACCGTCAAGGATCTCAACAACCGCCGCGAGTTCACGCTTGGACCCAACCGCGTCGGCTATGTGCGGCTGACCCAGTTCGGCGAGAAGTCCGCCGAAGAACTCGAAGAGGCGCTCGTCAAGCTGGAGGGGCAGGGGATGACCGGGTTGGTTCTCGATTTGCGCGGCAATCCGGGCGGGCTGCTCGACCAGGCAGTTTCGATCTGTGAAAAGTTCTTGAAGAAGGGTGAACCCATCGTGTCGACGGAGGGCCGCAACGCGGCCGCCGACGTGCAGCGTAAGTCGTCGGGATTTGGAAAGAAGCGGCTGTCGTTGCCGCTGGTGCTGTTGGTCAATGGTGGCAGCGCGAGCGCCTCCGAAATCGTTTCGGGATGTCTGCAGGATCTGGGTCGCGCCGTGGTGGTGGGCGAGCAAACGTTCGGCAAGGGCTCGGTTCAGAGCATTCTGCCCCTTCCTGACGGCAGCGCGTTGCGCCTGACCACGGCGAAGTACTACACGCCGAGCCACAAAGTCATCCACGAGCACGGCATCGCGCCCGACATCCAGGTGCCGATCACCGAGGAGGAGGAGACGGCCATTCAGCTGCGGCGCCTTCCCGGGGGCGGGGTCAACGTCAATGACGTCCTCCGCAACTACGAGCCCGAGAAGCGCGAGCGCCTGCGCGAACTGGTGCGTGATCAGCGGGATCCCCAGCTGGAGCGGGCTCAGGATCTCCTGACCGGGATCCGGCTGTTCGGCCAGCGGCCGGTCGACAAGACCGAAAAGGCGGCGCGCCCGGTGCTTCGTTGACCGCCGGCTTGGTACACGACTCAGTGGCCAGCATCCGAGTTCGAACTCTTGTCCCGTGATCCTCGCGATCGAAAGCTCCTGCGACGAGACGAGCGTCGCCTTGGTGTGTGACGGCCGTGTCCTGTCCAACCGGGTTTCCTCCCAGATTCGCCTGCACGCGGAGTACGGGGGCGTGGTGCCTGAGTTGGCCACCCGGGAACATTTGCGAAATCTCATTCCGGTCACCCGGGCAGCCCTCGATCACGCCGGGGCCCGCGTAGAGGATTTGACGGCCATCGCCGCCACCCGGGGACCGGGACTCCCGGCAGCCCTGCTGGCGGGATTCACCACGGCCTCCGCACTGGCCTGCTCACTCGGCCTGCCCCTGTTCGGCATTCATCACCATGAGGCGCATTTGTATTCGCCCTGGATCTGGGGGGACCCGCCTGAGGCGCATTTCTCGGAATTTGAACCGCACGTGTCCCTGATCGTCAGCGGCGGGCATACGCTGCTGGTGCACGTGCAGGGGGAGCTTCAGCACTCGGTGCTCGGTGGCACCCTGGATGACGCGGCGGGTGAGTGCTTTGACAAGGTCGCCAAGCTCCTGCAGCTGCCCTATCCCGGCGGCCCGGTGCTGGATCGTCTGGCCGGGGAGGGGGATCCCACCGTATACCGGTTTCCGCGGCCCATGCTGACCGATCCCGGATGGGAGTTCAGTTTCAGCGGATTGAAAACCAGCGTGCGCTACTTCCTGGAGAAGCATCCGGAACTGGCGTCGGATCCGCGCGCGTTGCGGAACCTGTGTGCCGGGGTTCAGGCGGCGATTGTGGAGGTCCTCGGCGCCAAGGCCGTGCGGGCGGCCGGGCAGCTCGGAGTGAAGTGCGTGACGGCGAGCGGCGGCGTCACCTGCAATCGCGGCCTGCGTGCGGATCTGGAACGGCGCTGTGCGAAGCGCGGACTGCGGCTTCGACTGGCCGATCGCATGCTGTGCACGGATAACGCGGCCATGGTCGGCGTGCTGGCCGAGCGTAAATTCAAGGCAGGCGTCCAGCCGGATGATCTCGATGCACCCACCCGGCCCGGGTGGGCGCTTGGCGAGCCGTAGTCCAGATGACGGCGGCCTCCGATCAAGTGGGGCACGCAAAGGGTGCCACGCCGCCAAGCGATTCCCGGAAGGGGATCGACCTGAAGTTGGTGGGGCTGAGCTGCCGCTCTGCCGACACTCCACCACGACCAACGAAGCGCTGTCGTGGCCTGCTCTTCGATCGGCGGAGAATCAGGCGTTCCGCAGCAGCAGTTCGACAATGGGCAGGTCGGAGGGCGAGGTGACCTTCGGATTCGGCAGCGTGGATTCCACCAGTTCGACCGGCTGGCCGATGGCCTCGCAGGCTGCCGTGTCGTCGGTGACCTGCAGTTTCTGGCTCTGGACGGCGCCCAAGGCACGCCGGATGACCTCCAATTGAAAGCACTGCGGTGTCTGCACCGCCCACAACCGGGATCGGTCCAAGTGGCGGGCGATCCGGGTCCCTCCGTCCGATTCCTTCATCGTATCGACAGCCCGTTGTGCGGCCACGGCGGCCCCGGTCCGGTCGGCGGCGGCGAGACAGGCTTCGATGGTGGCGAGGGCGGTGCAGGGACGCGCGCCGTCCTGGATGGCAATCAGCCGGGTCGCCGGATTCACGGCACAGAGCCCGTTCCACACGGAGTCCTGACGCTCGGCACCGCCGGTCACCAGCA
>CANGMO010000096.1 GCA_947454295.1 Verrucomicrobiota bacterium
AAACCAACTCCAACCTACACGCGGCATGGATCCGCCGATGCGCCGGTAATCTGTCCGGCGATTCGTCGCTTCCGTGCGGCCCCAAAGCGGTGTGGCGCTTCGCTTCCCACCGCACTCCACAGGGACTCCAAACGCTTCGCGTCAGCGCAGCTTTTCCGGATTCAGCCCCTGAAGATCCTTGGGGAGGAAGCGCCCGTCCTTGCGGATGAGTTCGCCGTCGAACCACACCTCGCCGCCGCCCCATTCGGGACGCTGGATGAGCACCATGTCCCAGTGCACCGCGGAACGGTTCCCGTTGTCGCAGTCCTCGTAGGCCTGGCCCGGGGTGAAGTGCAGCGACCCGGCGATCTTTTCGTCGAAGAGGATGTCGCACATCGGATTCTGGATGTACGGATTGAACCCGAGGCTGAACTCGCCGATGTAGCGCGCGCCGGCGTCGGTATCGAGGATCTCGTTCAGGCGCTTCTCGTTCGACCCGGTCGCGCGGACGATCTTCCCCTTTTTGAACTCCAGCTGGATGTTCTCGAACTTGGTTCCCGCGTAGAGGGTGGGCGTGTTGAAGGTGATCGTGCCCTCGACCGAATCCTTTACCGGGCAGGAGAAGACCTCGCCGTCCGGGATGTTGCGGGTGCCTTCGCAGGGCTTGGCGCCGATGCCCTTGATGCTGAAGCGGAGATCGGTGTTCGGCGCGACCAACCGGACCTTGTCCGCCTTCGACATCCGCTTGGTCAACGGCTCCATCGACTTGGCCATCTTGCGATAGTCCATGGTGCAGACGTTGAAGTAGAAGTCCTCGAAAGCCTCGGTGCTCATGTTGGCGGCCTGGGCCATCGAAGGCGTCGGCCAGCGCAGCACGCACCACTTGGTCTTGTTGACGCGGTAATTGAGAACCGGGCGGAGCGTCTTGGAGTAGAGCTGGAGGCGGTCGGCCGGCACGTCGCTTGATTCGCTCGCGTTGTGCGCACCGCGGATGGCGACGTAGGCCTGCATCTTTTTCATGCGGGCCAGCTCGATGTCGCGAACCGTATTCGCGTGGTCGACATCCGTGCCGCGTTGGAGTTCGCGGCTGAGGCGCGAGTGGCGCACCTCGGCGATCGGAGTCGCCCCGGCGGCCCGCGCCGCGCGGATCAGGGCCACGCCCATCTCGTCCGGGACATCGATGAGGTCGAGGAGGATCCGTTCACCCTTCTGCAAATCGCAGGAGTAGTTGATGAGCAGGTCGGCGAGCTTCTGAATGCGGGGATCGTTCATGGCGTAGGCAACCGCGGACATTAACCACCGAGTGACGGTGGGGATCAATGCTGGATGCGGGGAGGGGCGCGGAAGTCGAAGGTCGAAAGTCGAAAGTCGCTGACGGCTGCCACACCTCCAGCCGCCCCAATGGAGCTGAGGGGGCGGAGTTTGTGATGGGGGATCCGCCTCCTGACCTCGGCGCCTACGACTTCTCGGCCTTGCGCCAGGCGCGTTCGCGGCGGGCGGTTTCCTGACGCAGAAGTTCCTCGGCCGACCACTCGCGATCCTGACAAAGCTCGGCGAGGCGGAAGAGTTCGGCGGCCACCGTCTTCTTGGAGAGCTTGGTGGGCGTGGCCGGGGCAGGGGAGGCGAGCTTGGCCTTGCGGGCCTTCTTCAGCGTCTTTTGGGCCTGCATGAGCGCCGGAAGACGGGCGGGAACTCCGTCCATCGCGGATTTGCGCTCGTGCTGGGATCCGGCTTTTTCGGCGCGCTTGATCTGCTCCCAGTTGGCCCACACCTGATCGACGTCCTTCACCTTCACATCGCCAAAGACGTGCGGGTGCCGGCGAACCAGTTTGTCCACGAGTCGCTGGGTCAACGCGTCAAAGTCAAACACCCCGCGCTCGCGCGCCAGCTGCGCGTGGAAGACCACCTGCAGCAGCAGGTCTCCGAGCTCCTCGGCCATTTCGTGATCGTCATCCGCCTCGATGGCGTCGAGCAGTTCATACACCTCCTCCACGGCGTGCCAGCGGAGCGATTGATGATCCTGCTCGCGATCCCAGGGACATCCATCCGGCGCGCGCAGGGCGGCCATGATCTCCAGAAGTTGTCGAATCGGCGGCAGCTTGCGGGGAGGGGCTTTGGGCATGGCGAAGAGAGTTTAACCGCTGATGAACGCAGAGGGACGCCGATAAATGGGAGGCTCCGAAACCGCCATGAAGAGTTCTCGGACGCTGCTGGAGAAACTCCAGTGTTTGGTGCTATCTGCGGTCATCCGCGTCCATCTGCGGTTGAATGTTGGATCAAAGAATCACCAGGTCGTCGCGGTGAACGACTTCCTTGCGGCCGGTGGCGCTGGAGGCGAGATCGGCGGCGCCGATGCGGGCGATGCCGCGCGCGAATTCCTGTCCAGCCTCATCGCAGATGCGCACCACCTCGCCGGCGGTGAACCCGCCCGCGTGGCTGCGGATCCCTGGGGCGAGCAGGCTGCGGCCCTGCTCCTCGAGCGCTCGACGGGCGCCGGCGTCAACGGTCAGCGTGCCTGCGGCATGATGGTAAAAGGCGATCCAGCGTTTCCGGCTGGGAAGCCGTCCGGAATTCGGAACGAAGAGCGTGCCCTCGTCGGCACCGGACAGGATGCGTTCCAGGACGTCGAATCGGCGACCCGGAGCGATGACCAGGGGAATCGAGGACCGCAGCACAATCTTCGCCGCCTGGATCTTGGTGGCCATGCCGCCGGTGGCGGTGACGCTGGTGGTGCCACCGGCCATGCCCTCGACCGCGCCGTCGATGCGCTCCACGACTGAGATGCGTCGTTCTGCGGGGGTTCCAAATCCTTCGAGCAGGCCGTCCGCGGTGGTGAGGATGACCAGCAGGTCGGCGGGCAGCAGGCTGGCGACGAGTGCGGATAGGCGGTCGTTGTCGCCGAACTTCAGCTCGGTCACCGACACCGCGTCATTCTCGTTGATGATGGGAATGATGCCGTGCTTGAGCAGGGTGAGCAGCGTGTTTCGGGCGTTGAGATGCCGCGTGTGATCCGCGAGATCCTCATGGGTCAGCAGCACCTGTCCGACCGAAAGCCCGTAGTGGCGGAACAGCGCCTCGTACATCGCCATCAACCGCGACTGGCCCACCGCAGCGCAAGCCTGGCGCTCGGCGAGGGAGGCCGGACGTGATTCATGTCCGAGGACGCCCATTCCAGCGCCGACGGCGCCGGAGGTGACCAGTACCACCTCGGTGCCGGCGGCACGGAGCGCGGCCACTTGGGCGACCAGTTGGGCAAATTGGACCTGATCCGGGCGCTTGCGGCTGTCGGTGAGGATGCCGGTACCCAGCTTGACGACGACGCGTCGGATGTTGCGCAGCAATTCGGAACGCACCCGAGCATTGAGCCGGAACGCGGGGGGAATGGCAGCCAAAATCATGACAGCGCCTGCGAGGAATGGACGGGTTCCTCGAATATGCCGGCGGGATTCCAATTGCCAGGTGGAGGGTGGTTTCGTAGCAACGGACAAGTAGGGCAGGGACGATTCGCCGTTAGAGTTGAAATCCCAGGCCCGCAATACCACGGGAGTCCCATTATGAATGAGTCCGGCAAATTCCAACTCAGCTGGCGGTTGTTTCAAACCACGCTGTCTGTGATCAGGCGCCAACCCAAGCTGCTCGCCTTCCCGGCGGTGAGCAGCCTCTGCGTTCTGTTTATCCTCGCGTTCTTCCTCGGCGGCTTCGCCCTGCAATCGACGGGCTATGCCCTGAACTCCGCAGAACACTGGAAGGCGGTTGCCCACTCTCTTGGCAGCTTTGACGTCGGCGCTGCCGGCTCCCCCGATTCCGGCGCCCGGCGCCAATCCGACTTTAACGGGATTGGGGCGGTGGTGATGGCGGTGCTCTACCTGGTCTCCATGTTCCTCGCCACGTTCTTCAATGTGGCGTTCTACCATGAAATCCTCGCGGCACTCCGGGGCGAGAGTGTGTCGCTGGGACGGGGCTTCCAATTCGCGGTGACCCGACTGAAGGCGATCCTCTTCTGGACGCTGTTTGCCGGCCTGGTCGGTTTGATCATCAAGGAAATCTCCGAACGCCTCGGTTGGGTCGGGTCCCTGATCACTCGCTTCCTGGGCCTGGCCTGGAGTGTGGCGACGGTCTTTGCCATTCCGGCGCTGGTGTGCGAGCGGGAGGTTTCCAATCCGCTGGAGATTCTGAAGCGATCGGCCAGCACCCTCAGGCAGACTTGGGGCGAATCCCTGATCGGCTACGTCGGCCTGAACTTCGCCTCCCTGCTGGTGGCCCTCACCTCGATTGGCGTCGTTGGCGGGGCCGTGGCCGCGATGGCTATGCTTGAGACCTACGTCGTGCCAATCGTGGTGATCACGCTCTGGGTGCTGTTCCTGATTGCGTACTCGTACGTGATGTCCGTCGCCGGCCAGGTGTACAAGGGAGCCCTGTATCTCTACGCCACCGAGCGCGTCGTGGTGCAACCCTTCAGCCAGGAAATGCTGGAGCGGGCGTGGCGATACAAGAAGAGCTGATCTGGGTTCCCTCGATTCCGGAGTTTTTCACCGGTCCGCGCTGGGCGTTGATTCCGGGCACCGGACAACTGCCCGGTTTATTGCCGTGCCATTGGCGGGCGCATGCGTAAGATTGCCACTGCATGCCATTTCGCGATCTCGCGCTCCATCCGGCGGTTCTCAAGGCGGTCCAAGAAGCAGGATACACCGAGCCCACACCCATTCAGGCGGGGGCCATTCCCCCCATTCTCGCCCGTCACGATCTCATCGGGATCGCCCAGACCGGCACCGGCAAGACTGCCGCGTTCACACTGCCGGTGATCTCTCTGCTCGCGGATCAATCCGCCGCCGGACCGGTTCGCCGCGGCACCCGCGTTCTCATTCTCGCCCCCACGCGTGAGCTGGTGGTGCAGATCGAGGAGAACGTGAAGGCCTACGCCAAGCATCTGTCGCTGCGCGTCGCCACGGTGTACGGCGGCGTGGGAGAACATCCCCAGATCCAGGCCCTCCGCGCCGGGGCGGACATCGTCATCGCCACGCCGGGACGCCTCATGGATCTCACAGATCGCGGCTACGGGGATTTCACCGGATTGCAGTTCCTCATCCTCGACGAGGCGGACCGCATGCTGGACATGGGTTTCCTCCCTTCGATCCGCACCATCGTCCGTGCGCTCCCACGCAAGCGTCAGACGCTGCTTTTCTCCGCCACGCTTTCGAAGGAAATCGAATCCCTTACGCACGAGTTTCAGCAGCATCCCAAGACGGTGCAGATCGGCCGTCGATCGAATCCGGCCGAGACGGTCGCGCAGTGGGTCTACGAGGTGCCCAAGCACCTGAAGCCCGCGCTGCTGGCGCACCTGCTCAAGGATCCCGGGCTGTCGATGGTCCTGGTGTTCGTGCGCATGAAGCACGGCGCGGATCGCGTGGCGCGTGGTTTGGATAACCGCGGCATACGCACCTCTACGTTGCATTCCAACCGGTCGCATTCGCAACGCCTCCGCGCGCTGCAGGAATTCAAGGCAGGGACGGTGCGCGTGCTGGTGGCCACCGACATCGCCGCGCGTGGCATCGACGTGGACGGCATTTCGCACGTGGTGAACTACGACTTCCCGATGCACTCGGAAGACTACGTGCACCGCATTGGCCGCACCGGCCGGGCGCACGCGGTGGGTGATGCCATCAGCTTTATCACCTCCGAAGATGCCGCAGCCCTGCGTTCCCTGGAGCGCTTCATTGGCCGCGGCATTCTGCGCAAGCGCGCCGAGGGCTTTGACTACAACGCCTCGGCTCCCGCCGGCGCTCCGGCTGGAGTCAGCCAGGGTGGCGGACGGCAAGGTGGAGGCGGCGGTGGTGGTGGACGCCAGGGCGGAGGCGGTGGAGGCCGCTCTGGAAATGGTGGCGGTGGCGGACGTCCTGGCGGTGGAGGCGGCGGTGGCCGACCCGGTGGTGGTCCGCGCGGCGGCGGTGGAGGTGGTGGTGGCAGCCGCAGCTTTGGCCCGCGTCGGGGTCGCTGATTCGTCAGGCTTGTTCCCCGCTGCGCCAAGCGTCGCGCACGCGGGGACGTCCGTATCAGGGCTTCGCCAACCGGTAGAATCCCGCCGAAGCGTTGCCGGGAACGATGAACTGGTTTTGTCCGTTCGCTTCGGTGATCCCGTTGGTCACCGGTGTCCAGGTCGGGTTGATCGATGCGGACGAAGTGGTTTGCAACCCGAACCCGTTGGCGGAATCGGGCCAGGTGAGGAGGACTTGCCCCGCTGCGCGAGTGACTCCGAGCGACGGGGTCACTGCGTTTGCGACCTGGGTGAGGAATTCCCCCGATTGCGAGGAGAGCGTCGCTCCGCTCGCCGCGTCCGGCGTGAGATTGAATTGCAGGGTGTGGTCGAAATTGGCCTCGGTGTGGACCTGGGCCCAAACGGATCCACCCAATCCCTGGGAGGCATCGCTTCCGCCGCCAGCCTCCACTGATTGACTCGCGTAGAAATAGAGTTCCCCGGCGGGGACAGTCACCGCGGTGGTGAACGGCTCGTGAACCTCTAGCGACTGTCCCGCTGGCACCGATCGATCGAGGCGGATGCCGCCGATGTAGGAACGCTGGTAGGTGTTGTAGCCGGGTGTCTCGCCGTCGCCGGGATGGTGAACCGCGCGCGGCGCGGACCAGATGGCGATCTCCATGTGAACCGTCACCTGCGCCAGGTTGGGACCCTTGGCGAGAACCGCGGGCGCATTCAATGCCACCGGAACGATTGTGCCGGGAAGATTGGCGTTGAGCGTACCCTCCCACACTCCGGCAAGCGTTAAGGTGGTAGGCTTGGAAACCGTGACATAGTCGGCGATCTCGGCGCGGGACGTGGACGATCCCTGCGCGCCAAACCCGTCATAGGGATGGGCGGGGGTTTTGGAGACGGTCGGTCCCTCCAGGTCGAAGCGCGCCGAGTTTCGCAAAATGCCGGTGGCGAGGCTCGCTGTGGCGTGGGTTTCCGCGGAGTAGCCGGCGCTGACCGTGACGATGCCACCGCTGTCCTTGGGATAGGTTCCGGCGCTGCCGCTGGTGAGGCCGCCGCCGCTGGTCTGTTCGGTGACGCTCTGCGGGCCGCTGCCGACTTCAATCTGGGGAACCGCGGGCCGGATGGGCACATAGCGATAGTTGCCGCCGCCCGAATAGAAGTAGGCGGAAAACGCGGCATCGAGCACGCTGGTCGCTCGGCCTCCGGCGAAGTGGGCGCCCTGATTTGGATCGGCGAGATAGAGAGCGTCGAGTTCCACCAACGTGAGATTCCGATCGGCCAGCGGCCCGGTGGCCGGTGCGGCGAGTGCACCCCCGGTGGAAGCCGTGGACAGGACGGAGGCGGCGAATGCCACGGCCAAACCGGGAATGGAACGCCCCCATCGCCGGGCGGCTTTGCAGGATCGGCGAGAGGTGGAACGGCGCGTCAACTTCATCGACCACCGGTTCGTTCCCGGGTGCCCCGTTCTTACAAGAATCGCTCGATGCGACGATCTGGAGACAACAACGCGATTTCGCGCAATGGCGGGACCCCCATCGGGTGGACTGGCTCCCGGGGTTGGGCATCGCCGACTTTAGACTTTCGACCTTCGACTTGAGACTCCAGTCTTTCCCGGTCCGCGCCCCGTGCCTCGATAGCTCAAATGGATAGAGCAGCGGTTTCCTAAACCGTTGATCCCGGTTCAATTCCGGGTCGGGGTACCATTCTGTTTCTTCCCCAGCGAGGGAAACACCCCATGGGCAGGCGG
>CANGMO010000097.1 GCA_947454295.1 Verrucomicrobiota bacterium
CAGCCGGCGCAGCACGCGCTGGGCGATCGCATCCCGGGCCGCCGCGGCTTCGAAGACCTCCGGCGCCAGCGCTGCCACGTCCCCCTTGCCGGCGGATTGCATCCACGCGATGAGATCATCCGGGACATTCAACTGAAGCCGGCGAAGGACGCGCTGTCCAAGGTGTCCCCAGGTTCCCGTGCGATCCGCTTCCGCGACCGTTTCGCGCAGCGCGGAGTGGGCGATGTCGTAGCCGCTGCAACGGTCTCCGAGCAGATGCCCCCATCCGCCGACCTTGGCGGTTTGGCCACGGGCCGATCGGCCGAAGCAGCAGGAGCCCGTACCGCTCAGCACCATGATGCGGGCCTCGGGTGGCGTTGGGATTCGGCGTGATGATGGGGATGGTGCGGAGGATTCCGCGGCGGCGAGGGCCGATTGCAGATCGTGATCGACGGCGCGGGGAACGCCTGGCCAGACGGATTCCAACAGTCCTTCCACCCGCCGGACATCGTCGGCGCCCCGCACTCCGGCGATGCCGGCGCCGATGGCGAGCACCGCAGGAAGGGCCTCGCGCAGATCCGAGAAACGCTTGAGCAACTCGGCATCCGAGAGGAGGCGGAGATTTGCGGGCCCGGCTTCCAACCGTTTGACGAGCGTTCCGGATGGCGTGCACGCGAGCGCCACCGTGCGGGTGCCGCCGCACTCAATGCCGAGCAGGAGGGCATAATCGGAAGGAATGGCAGCGTTGGTCACGCGCACAGCATGAAAGCACGCCTTGCGCGTCGGCAATCCCCGAGGCGGCCGCCCCGCCGATGCCTTGATTGCGATTCTTCGTTGGATTTCCGGCCGGGGCTGGTTGCAACCTCCGCGGACCTGCGTTTCCAACCCTCATGAACTTTCCGAAAATTGCCTCCTTCCGCACCGCCGCGGCGCTGCAGGAGCACGCCGCCCATCTCGGTCTACGCCTGCGTTGTGACGCGACGCTGAAGGCGGGAGTGGATGGGTCGCTCGGACGGGGGGTCACGGTGGGATCGCGACGCATTGGAAACCGGTTTGCCGTGCTGCCGATGGAAGGCTGGGATGGCACGCCGGAGGGTTTTCCGACGGACCTATTGAGGCGCCGCTGGCGCCGTTTTGGGGAAGGGGGCGCCAAGCTCATCTGGGGATGCGAAGCGGCGGCGGTGCGTCACGACGGACGGGCCAATCCGAATCAGCTCGTCCTGAAACCCGAGACTCTCGGCCCGATTGCCGCGGCCCGTGAGGAACTGGTGTCGGCGCACCGGGAACGCTGGGGGAATGCGGACGACCTGATGGTGGGGCTTCAACTCACCCACTCCGGTCGTTTCAGTCGGCCCGGCCCGACGCGCGCCGCCGCGCCCCGCGTTGCCTACCGGCATCCGTTGCTCGATGCCCGGTTCGGTGTGACCTCGGACGACCAGGTGTTCACCGATGACGAATTGGACCGCCTGATTGAGGACTTCATCGCCGCGGCTGGCATCGCCGAGCGCGCGGGATTCGACTTCGTAGACGTGAAGCATTGCCATGGCTATCTCGGTCATGAGCTGTTGAGCGCGGTTCAGCGTCCGGGCCGCTATGGGGGAAGTTTTGAGAATCGCACCCGCTTCCTCCGCGACGTCGTCGCGGGAGTTCGCTCGGCGCATCCGCGGCTGGAACTTGGCGTTCGACTGAGCCTCTTTGACCAGCTGCCGTTCCAGCCTGGTCCCGATCGCGACGGCGTGCCAATGAACTGGAGCGGTCCGTATCCGTTCGGCTTCGGCGCCGATGCGGAAAATCCCGCGCGCATCGATTGGCAGGAACCGCTGAAGTTCCTCGCCCTGCTCGCCTCGTTGGGAATCCGCCTGGTGTGCCTGAGCTGCGGCAGTCCGTACTACAATCCACACATCCAGCGTCCGGCGGCGACCCCTCCGAGCGACGGCTACCTGCCGCCCGAGGATCCCCTCGCCGGTGTCATTCGCCAGCTGGAGTCGGTCGAGCACGCGAAGGCGGCGTTTCCGGAGCTGCTCTTCGTGGGCAGCGGCTACAGCTATCTCCAGGACTGGCTGCCGCACGTGGGGCAGGCCCAGGTGGAGGCCGGTGCGGTGGATTTTATCGGCCTTGGCCGCATGATCCTCAGCTATCCGGATCTGCCCGGAGACGTCCTCGCGGGACGACCTCTGGAGCGGCGGAAAATCTGTCGAACTTTCAGCGAATGCACCACCGGTCCCCGCAATGGATTGGTCAGCGGCTGCTTCCCACTGGACGAATACTACAAAACTCACCCCGCCGCCGAGACCCTCAAGGCGCTGAAGCGCGCGGCCGCCAGTTCCTGATAGAGTGACAGGTGGCGTGCGCCCACGACGGATGCGGCGCGGTGGGCCACGCTCTCGCGAACGAGCGTGGGACTGCCGAAGGATGCCACGCCCGAGGCGATGGCGGTCAGCTGGGATGCCAGACTCGCGGCAGAGTCCGGTTCGAAGAGCAGTCCGGTGGTTCCCTCGCGGACCAGATCGGGATTGCCACCGCTGCGACTGGCCAGGACGGGAACCCCCGAGGCGAGGGCTTCGATCAGCGCCACCGAGCACGGCTCGTTGGTGGACGGCAGCAGAAATGCATCGGCTCCCGACATCACCGTGGCTGGCTCGGTGGTGGGCCCCCGGAGCGTGATCCAACGGGACAACCCCTCGCCTTCGAGGCGTTCGCGAAGTTCCCCAGCGAAGCGGCGGGCATCCTCGTCCGGTGGCGTCGGGCCCCAGATCTCAATCTGCAACCGCTCACGCGCCGATTCCGGCAGGAGGGTGACGGCGTCGAGGGCGAGATTCCACCGTTTCCAGCGCACCAGATTTCCAAGGCCGATGACCTTCAGCGGCCGGCTGGCGTTGGGGACGCGTCGTTCGGGAAGCGGGGATTGAAACCATCGGTCGAGGGCGCATTCCGACACGATGTCCACCTTGCCGGGCTGTTCCGGAATGCCGTAATGACGGGCCATGGCGGGCGTGAGGAGCAGCGTGCGCATTCGCGGCCAGGAGGCGACGCGTCGATACATGCCGGTCCGGCGGGCATAGGCATGCTGGGTGAAGAGCACGGGTCGGCTGCGCGAGAGCCACGCGGCCAGGGGGAACGTGCCGCGCGTATGCGCATGAACGATCCAGTCGGGATTCGCCAGCAGGAGGCGTTTCAACTCCGGCCACGCACGCAGCGCGCGCAGGAGGAAGGTCAGCGGGCCTGGCGTTTCGTCGAGGGCGTGCCGGCTCCGGATGACGTCGAGAGAAGGCGTCCGGGTCTGTGTGAACGATTCCTGAACCCAGACCCGGTGGGTCACCGCCGAGGCCGTGGCCTCCTGCAATGCCCTCAAAACGGAGAGAATGCCCCCGTCGTCGGCGCGTGCGCCGGTCAGGTGAAGCACTGACAGGCGATTTCCGGACGTCGGCGACTTCCCATCAGACCTCATCGGGGATGGGTGCGCCGGAATACAGATGGCGATGGCACGCGATGAGCAGTCCGGTCTGCAGACCGAAGAGGAGCATCGCGAACTGACTGTCGCCGTGCAGGAAGATGAAGACGAAGGTGTGGGTGAGGTAGAGCGAGGCCACCACGGTGCACAGGCGCCGGAATCGGGTGTCGCATCCGATCTCGCGGATCTTCCTCAGGATCCGCACGGCGACCGCCGCACCGCAGCCGACGAAGGCGAGCATCGAAACACCACCGGCCAGGCCGGTGTTCACCAGCAGACCGACGGGGCCGTTGTAGAAGGTGCCCGATTCGATCTGGAGATTGACGTTCGGGTCGTCGGTCATCCAGGTCGCTTGCACGGTGTCGGTTTGACCGAAGCCGCGTCCCACCCAGAGGAAGTACGGGATGAGCCGCATGCCTGCGTTACGCATGAGCGTGCGACCGTGGAGCGTTGCGGCGGCATCCTGCTCGGCGAAGGCATCGAGCTTGATGCCGGGAAGGACCGTCAGCGCGCGCTGGGCCGCCAGCGGCAGGCGATCGCCGACCAGATAGGCGGTGGTCAGTCCCATGCAAAGGACGAAGGTCAGGGCGATCAGTCGGGCCGGATTGAACACCCGCTGCG
The DNA here is from genome assembly GCA_947454295.1 of Verrucomicrobiota bacterium. Taxonomy (GTDB): domain Bacteria; phylum Verrucomicrobiota; class Verrucomicrobiia; order Limisphaerales; family UBA9464; genus CAIVQB01. The sequence goes on from CANGMO010000097.1 coordinate 4,052, forward strand.
CCCAGCCCACGCCGAGGAAGGTGAACGACACCATGACCAGCAGCGCGCGGTGGCCTCCGAGGAAGCCGAGGACCAGGATGATCGCGACCGGCGGCAGGGTCAGCCAGGCGCGGCGGTTGATGAAGTCGCGGACCGGGACCAGCACCAGCAGGAGTTGGAAGAACGCAAGACTGACCGACGCGAACGACTGGAAGCGCCGGATGCCCTGGGACATGGAGGACACCTCGAAGCTGAGGGAGTCGTTGGAAAGCTCGAGGAAGTTCAACAGCCAATACATCGAACTGCCGGCGGCAAGCGCGAGGTCGGACACGATGAAGCTCAGGCTGAGCACGCACTGCCAGAGGTACAGCTTGACGATCTGCTTGGGCGAGAAGGCCACCATCATGAAGAGCAGCGGGAACACCGCCACGGAGATCTGCTGGAAGTACACGCGGCCGCCCATGCGTTCACCGCCGAAGATGCGGAGGCCGGTGCCGCGCATCTTCATGGTGAACATCAACGCCGCCACGTACAGCGCGCCCCAGATGAAAAGCCAGCGGTGTTCGCGGAAGACCTTGGGAAAGTCCGGCGAATAGCGTCGGAGCGAGAAGGTGATGACCGCGCCGGACCAGCCGAGCAGGGAGGCGAATTCCCATACGAATGGTCGACCCGGGAAGCCGGGTACCATGAACGCGGAGGCGAAGGTGACGAGTGCCGTCGCGCTGGCCAGACGCGCGTGGTAGGGCAGGAGGGCCAGCCACAGGATGCCGCCGACGGCGAGCACGAGCAGCACCTCGTTGCTGACCATCAGCAGCGCAAAGACGAACACCGCGAGCAGGGCGGCGCCGAACCACAGGATGCGCTCAAATTGTTGCTGACGGACAATCTCGGTCATGGACCGCCATTCCCTAGCGATGCCCGTCGATGGCGGCAATGGCGATCTTTCCGAAAAGCCCTTGTTCCGGGGCGGTCGGTGGGCTTGCATTCGGCCCCGGTCCCACCCGCTGTGACCCCGCCGCAATGCTTTTCAACAGCTGGTCCTTCGCCGTCTTTCTGCCGCTGGTGTTCCTGGTGCACTACCTGGGACGCACGACCGCGTGGCAACTCGGCGTCCTGACCGCCGCCAGTTTCGTCTTCTACGGCTGGACCGATCCCTCGCTGGTTCCGCTGCTGGTCGCCTCCACCTTCATCAACGGTCTGTGCGCGCAGCAGCTTCTTACCCCGGGTATGGCCCCCGCCCGCCGTCGCGTGGCCCTGCGACTGGGCCTCGGATTCAATCTGGGCGCGCTCGCGTTCTACAAATACGCCGCCCTTCTCGCCGGGCTGGTGGTTTCCCGGGAATGGTCCGAGGCCTTGCATGAGGTGATCCCGCTGCCTATCGGCATCTCCTTCTACACCTTTCAGGGAATCAGCCTGATCCTGGAATCGTGGTGGGCCGGGGAACGCGGCCTCGCCGGTCTCACGGTGCCCCCGCCCGGATCCCGCCCTTCGGCATTCGTCGGCTTTCATGCCCGCATCTGGTTCTTCAAGGCGTTCTTCCCCCAGCTCGTCGCCGGGCCAATCGTCAAGGCCGGGGAGTTTCTCCACCAGATCGGCGCCAAGGCGTTCCGTGACATCGACTGGAACGACGCGGTCCGCAGGCTGGTGCTCGGCTTCTTCCTCAAGTGCGTGGTGGCTGACAACCTCAAGGACGAAACCGCCGTCCTCAACGGCTCTGGATTCCTGGAACTGCCCCGCTGGAACCTGGTCGCGCTGCTGTACGGCTTCTCCTTCCAGATTCTCGCCGACTTCGCCGGCTATTCGCTCATCGCCATGGGCCTGGCCCGGTTGTTCGGATATCAGCTCCCCATCAACTTCGATTCCCCCTACCTCAGCCGGAGTTTCACGGAGTTCTGGCGACGCTGGCATATCAGCCTGAGCTCCTGGCTGCGCCAATACCTGTACCTTCCCCTCGGTGGAAACCGCCGGGGCGCGTGGCGCACGCAGTTCAATCTCTTCGTGGTGATGTTTCTCGGCGGCCTGTGGCATGGGGCGGCGTGGAGCTATGCCATTTGGGGCACGGCCCATGGACTCCTGCTGGCGATCGAGCGTGTGGTGCGGGGAGACGCCAAGCTGGAGAAGGATCCGCCCTGGACGCCGCTGGGCGTGGTCCGTGCGTTGATGGTGTTTTCCGCGGTGTCGGTGCTCTGGCTCCTGTTCAAGCTGCCCAGATTCTCAGAGGTGATCGCCTTCGGTCGCGCGGTCGTCCACAACGGCGGCTCGACGCAGACGCAACCCCTGTTCGTCATTGCCCTGTTCTCGATGCCGGTGGTGGCGTGGCACGTGTGGTCGGCCCTTCGGCCGTGGCGGAGCCGGATGCCCTTGCGCTGGATGGTCCCCCTGGAAACCGCGATCTATGCCGCGGCGCTGGTATTGGTGCTGACCAACTCGGGCTCGGCGGGCGACTTCATCTACTTCCAATTCTAACCGGATCCTCCCCCATGGTTCCCACGCAACCCCAACCGAAATCCCCATCCGGGCGTCAGGCGCTCTGGATTGTGGGGGGCGCGTTGCTGGTGTTTTGGGCGTGGTCGGCGATCAGTGCCCGCCTGCCTCAGGCCGAGGTCGCTGAATCGAACTTTCAGGCGAATCTCATTCGCCTGGAACGCTGGAAACTCGATCCCTCTCCACGCGATGTGATGGTTGGGTCGTCAATTGGTGCCCGGCTTCTGCCCCGCTACTTCCACGGCACGGCGCTTGAAGGAATGCACAACCTCTGCCTCGACGGCTCGGGTCCGGCGCTTGGATTGAAACTGGTTCTCGAAAGCACCAACCGGCCACGGCGGGTGTGGATTGAGGTGCATCGCCTGGGGAAACCCTGGCACCCCAACGATGATGCCGTGCTGGCGGCCGCGCACGGACCTGGGATGCGACTGGCGGGAGTGGCGGCTGGTTTCCGCGCTGCGTCCCGGCCTACCACGCGGTTGTTTGCCTGGATGAAGTCTCATCAGAACCCGGCGGGATCACCGGCCGAGCCTGGTAAACGGGTGTCGGAGGCTGCCGTGGAATTGCACCGGACCACCCCCTCGTGGGAGCGGGACCTGGCGCGCGACATCCAGGCGCTCCGTGAGCATGGGATCGCCGCGGTGTTGGTTCGCTTCCCGGTGGGGCGAGAGAATCCCCCCGACGCCGAGGCGGAGAGCGGCGCCGATCGTCTGGCCACACGACTGGGGGTGCCGCTGGTGGATCTTTACCGTGTGGCCGCGCGGCGGAAACTGGATGTGACCTACACCGACAATCTCCACCTGACCCCGCGGTCCGCGGCAGCGGTCAGTGGGCTGCTGGCCGACGCGGAGCCGGTCGAGTCCCAAGGCCAAAGTCCCAAGTCCCAAGTTAAGGGCGAGTGAGGTGGGCCTGCGGGGACAGGCATGGATCAGCCGGGGTTCGGAGTGAATCCGTGCAAATCGGTGGGATCCGTGCCCAGCACTCGGGAAGGTGGTGGGCCCAACAGGATTCGAACCTGTAGCCAAGGGATTATGAGTCCCCTGCTCTAACCGTTGAGCTATGGGCCCGACCGGCTGCGCGGGTGGATGCACTTCTTCACGCCGGCGAACAACCGAGGCAAGCTCATTCGCCGCTTTGGCCG
>CANGMO010000098.1 GCA_947454295.1 Verrucomicrobiota bacterium
AGTTGTTGGTGTTCCACTGCTGCAACACGGTCACCCCGGCCACTTCACGAATGGTGTACAACGTTTGTCCGGTCCACGCAGCGTCAGCGACTCGGACCGGCAGGCTGCCCGCCTTGGTGAGAGCCGTACCTTCGTACAATTCGCCCGATCCCAGCAACACAGCCCGGGCGTCCGGACTCACGCGAATGGGATGAATCGTCTGAACCTCGCCGTGATACGGCGTCTCCGACTGGGTTCCGAGCGTGCCATTGAGTTCAACGCCTTCCGAATGGAGATCGTTGGGACTGGTATCGTCGCGGAAGTGGTAAACGCGTCGATTGACCGCGCTCCAGATAAACTCGGAAGAGAAGTAGTTCCAGGGGCGGGTGGTGATCAGGGTGCCGCTCTGGTTGTAGGTTTGATGCGACACCCAGGGTGAAATGGACACGCAGGTGAACAGATACGGATCTGCTGCAGCCATCCCGAGGACTGCAGCTCCAGCGTTCACCAGCGGCACCTGCCCGGTGGCTGCATCGAGATCGAGTTTGTCCACCTGTCCGGACGCAAAGCCGAGATACACGCGGTGGAACTGCTCGGAGTACGCCACCTGGGACGGCGCCCCAACGAGCGGCACCGTCGCGGCATACGCGCGGTTCGACAAGGACCAGCGGAACAGGCTGCGCTGGGCCTGGCTGTAGAGGATCAGGTCCCCCGACCGGTCCCGCAGGATTGTGTCAGGCGTGTAAGCAAGGCCACGTGGATCCACGGGCTTGCCCGGTTCCTCGGCTTTGAGATCCGCGACCGCCAGCGTTCGCACGCCAATCTCCGAGCCGCTCACGCCGAGCACCGTAATCTGAGTGCCTCGAACAAACAGTGCCTTGGGGGCTGGCACGCCCGCAGTGGCGGATCCGGTGGGAAGGTAGGTCTGGGAAAAGGCGATGACATTCGTGCCCCGCAGCACGATGGGCGTACTGCTTCCGTAGAAATCCAGTGCATCAATGGTGCCCCCGAAACTCCCGGCGAACTTGAGCGTGTCCCCTTCGTAGACAATGCCCGAGCTGTCGGTTACCCGCCGGCCATCCCCCATCACAAACGTCGGTTCCCCGCCCGGATAGTCACCGTGATAGGGACTGTCGTTGACCGCACCGAAGGTTCCGTCGGGGTTTAGCACCACCGTGTCGATGTCCGCCGGCGAAATCCCCTGCTCACGTCCGTAAATCCGCCCCAGCACGCTCGAGAGGCTCGCGCCGCCAAACGCCTTGTAGGTGTATTGCACCTCGGTCACCACCGTGCCATCCGACCGTCGCAGCGACGTGATGTACCCGTACGGATAGGCCGGGTGGACCAGGTAGACGAAGTTGGTCCATGGAAGAATCGCCGTTGTGGCCGAGCCGGTGTTCAGCAGGTGCGTCTCCGCGGTGAGATCGGGTGCATAACGATAGACACTGGTCCCAAACGCGATGTGCAGCGCGTTGGTCTCGGCGAGCATCGAGGTGGGATGGTCCCGCAGGGCGAGTGCAGGCAGCCACTGACCGGCGGCCAGGTCATAGCGTCGAAGCTCGGGTGGGGAATCGAGCAGCACGTAGGCGATGTCACCCGCGCGCTGTGCCGCGATCCATTGGGAGCCTTCGGTCAGGAGTGGAGCCAGGCAGAGCCAGAAGCAGCCGAGGCGGGCAATGAGCTGTCGCATGAAATCAGGGGATGGTCCTTGAGATGCAACGCCCACAGCGGGAGGCGGAAGGCGCGACATCGAAAAATGAATCTCTGGGGCACTAAACCGCGCCCCGGCATCCGCGGGCAAGCGGCATCTGATCGCATGGAATCCTAAGGTTCTGAAGCCGCCCCCAGCAGGACGCCAATCAGCGCCGACGCCGCGAGGGTTCCGCTCCGATGAGGGCACCGGTCAGCGCACGGATTTGCCCGCCGGTGTGTTCGCTGGAAATGCCAAAGCGGAAGAGTCCGCCCGGTGGACCGCCGGGATACCGAATCAGACTGGGAAAGATCCCCGCGGCCACCAGACGGCGGCGCATCTGTTCGGACTCCGCCGTCGACCGCGGAACAAGTCCCACAATGGGACTCTGCCCAAGGCTGAGATCCGCCCCCGCCTCGGCCAGTCCTGCTGCCACGAAGGCAGCCCGCACCACCCGAACCCGCGCCCGGAGGCGGTCCCGCTGTTCCAAATCCGCCTCAAGCAGGTGCAATGCTTCCAGGGCAGCCGCAGCCGCGGCCGGTGGAGGAGGCGTCGTGGACGCAAACGAGGCGCTGCGTCGAACCACTCCTTCCACGTCTCTCGCCGTTCCCAAAATCACCCCACCAAAACTGCCGAGGGCCTTGCTGAGCGTCGCGGTTCGGATGAGGTGATGCGAAGGCAGCCGCCAGAATTCCGCGGATCCCGCGCCCGTTGCCCCCAGCGTTCCCACCGCGTGACAATCGTCTACCCAAAGCGTCGCTCCACGCGGCAGGCACTTCCGATACTCCGCCAAGGGCGCCAGCGCCCCGTCCAGAGGAAACATCCCGTCGGTCGCGAGCAGACAGCGTGCCTCCGGCGGCAGCCGTTTGACCCGGGTGCGCACCGCCGCGACGTCGCGATGCCCGAACGACCACACCCGTGCGTTCATCCGACTGATGGCGTCCCGAAGCGGGGGATGCGCCCGCTCATCGATCAGCACGTGCGTGAAGCGGCCCGCGAGCGATTCCGCGAGCGCCAGATTGGCGAGGGCGCCCGATGCGGTGAGCAGCGCTCGCGGGGCACCGAGGCACCGCGCCAGAGCTAGCTCGAGCTCAACCAGGATCGGCAGGTTGCCGGTGGTGACGCGCGACGCGCCAACGCTCAATCCGTAGGTGCGAGAGGCCTCCGCGGCGGCGCGGCGCGTGGCGGGATGCGACGCCATGCGGAAGTAATCACAGCCCCCAAAGTAGATCCATCGACGCCCGCGCCAGAGCACATGGGTCCGTCCATCGGGAACCAGGGGCTCGGGGAGAAGGCTCATGGCTGGGTGCGGAAGACACTGGCCACGATGACCTCCTTGGTCTTCCACAGGAGCGTCATGGTCAGTGCAACCGGCAGCAGGGTGAGCACGAGGACCAGCCAGGTCTTGGAGTAATCCAGACTGTCCCGGAATCGGACCAGCGCGGGAGGGGCGTTCACCCAACGCATCAGCAGTATCTCCCCCACCGCCATCACGACCTGCGACAACACCAGCGCCTGATTGACCCCGGTGAAGAACCGCGTTTCGGAGCGCAGTGTCTCATCCGGCAGCATGGCGGACAGACGAAGCAGGACATGATTCAACATCAGCAGAAACAGCAGTCCGGAGAACACCAGCATCGTCATGCTCTGAATGAAGAAGGGCTCATCGGGATGACGGCTCCACCAGTAGGTGAAGGGGCTGAGGGCCACCAACAGCAGCGAAATCAGGCGCGCCCGATGCAATGCGGAGGACCAGATCCGTTCCTGCGACTGAAAGTGGCGGAGCTGATGCAGCCCGTAGGCCACCAACAGACTGGCGGCAAGCGCAGGGACAGGCCCGTAGCCGCGAAAGCTCTCGTCCATGGCCGTGCGTGCATCGGCCAGCAGCGCCAGCGGCAATCCCCAGAACAACGCCGACAACCCGCGGACCACGCGCGCAAGCGAAGGGAGGATTCCGTTGGGATTCACACAGGGAATCGACCGTCGTCGCGCACGCCCGCCGCGCTCAACCGATCGAGAGGTAGGTGTAGTCCTTCAGCCCGCGCTCGTAGTCGTCCAGCAGGCGCATCGCCTCGCTGGGCTTGAGCCGGTCCGATTTGATCGCTGCATCCACCTGCGCCTTCATCTGGCGCTTGAGCTCGTTCTCGTCGTACTGCACCGCGCCGAGACACTGGATGATCGTGTTGCCCTCGATGACTTCCTCGACGTAGTAGCCTGCCGGCTCGTCGGGCTCGAGGAACACATGAACCTCATTCACGCGGCCAAAGAGGTTGTGGAGGTCGCCCATGATGTCCTGGTACGCCCCCATGAGGAAGAAGCCGATGTAATAGGGCTCGGATCCCGTGCCGTTGGCCTTCAATTCGTGCAACGGCAGCGTGTCGCGGACGTCGCGCAGATCGATGAACTTGTTGATCGCCCCGTCGGAATCGCAGGTGATGTCCACCAGGGTGGCTTCGCGCGTCGGCCGTTCGTCCAGACGGCTGATGGGCATGATCGGGAAGAGCTGTCCCAAAGCCCAATGATCGAGCAGCGACTGGAATACCGAGAAATTGCAGAGGTACTGGTCACCCAGCGAATCCTCCAGCTTGCGAATCTCCTCGGGCACGTAGGGGCTGCCCCGGAAGGAATCAACGACCGCTTTGGCAATCTCCCAGTAGAGCGTCTCGATCTTCGCCTTGTCCGGCAGGTCGAGCAGCCCAAGGGTGAACATGTTGTGGGCGTCCTCCTTGCGCTCCAGCGCATCGTGGTAGGCCTCCAGCTTGTTGGCCTTCCCAAGATTCCGCCTCAAATCGAGGAGCTCACGGACCAGTGCATGCTCCTGGTCGCCGTAGGTGAACTGCGGGGAATCCGGGGACTTGTGAATCGTCCCGAATACTTCGACCAACAGTACCGAATGATGGGCCACGATGGCCCGACCGCTTTCGCTGATGATGTCCGGATGCGGCACCTTCTCCGCGTTGCAGACGTCGGCAATGTAATAGACGATGTCGTTGGTGTACTCCTGCAGCGTGTAATTGGTGGAGCTGTCGAAGGCGCTGCGCGATCCGTCGTAGTCGACACCCAATCCGCCGCCCACGTCGAGAAACTCAATGGGAAAGCCCATCTTGTGGAGTTTGGCGTAGAAGCGGCTCGCCTCCTGGACCGCCTTCTTGACGGTCAGAATGTCAGGCACCTGCGATCCGATGTGAAAATGCAGCAGTCGGAAGCAGTGCTCCAACTTCTCGGCGCGGAGCAGTTCCGTCGCGGCCAGCAGCTCGGCGGTGCTGAGGCCGAACTTCGCATTCTCGCCGCCGCTCTCTGCCCACTTGCCGGCCCCCTTGCTGAGCAGGCGCGCGCGGATTCCCACCATCGGCTCCACCCCGACCTGGCGGGACACGGTGATGATCTGCCGGAGTTCCTCCAGCTTCTCCACCACCATGATGACCTTCTTGCCGAGCTTGATGCCCTGCAGGGCCAGCTTGATGAAGGCAGGATCCTTGTAGCCGTTGCAGATAATCAGTGATCCCGGCTGGTCCTGAAGCGCCATGCCGATGAACAACTCGGGCTTGCTGCCCACCTCGATGCCGAAGTTGTACGGCTTGCCCGCATCCAGGATCTCCTCCACGACTTCGCGGAGCTGGTTCACCTTGATGGGGAACACGCCACGGTAGATGCCCTGGTAGGCGAATTCGGCGATGCTGGCGCGGAAGGCTTCGTTGAGCGCGGCCACCCGGTCCCGGAGGATGTCCTGGAATCGAATCAGCAGCGGGAACTTCAGCCCGCGGGCGCGCGCCTCCTCCACCACGTCGGTGAGGTCGACGGCGGCACCTTGGTCGCGACGGGGGCGGGCGACCACGCGACCGGCGTCGTTGATGTCAAAGTAGCCAGCGCCCCAACGGTCGATGTTGTAGGTGGTCCGGGCTGTGGTGATGTCCCATCCACCAGGGGTGGAAGGAAGCGGGGCGGCGTTGGAATCGCTCATCGATCGTTGGTCAGGCGAGCCGGACTCTAGGAACCACGGGCGCGGTTTCAAGAAGCGGGTTGCAAAACTTGCGGGTCGGCACCACGGGCTGGCTGGATCCGGAATTGGTGGGCGAGACAGGACTTGAACCTGCACGGCTTGCGCCACGGGATCCTAAGTCCCGCGTGTCTGCCATTTCACCACTCGCCCTTCCCTCCGCTCGCGGGCAGGCTATCGCCTCGCCGGCCGCACTGACCACTGAATATTGCCCCCTGAATTCCCACCATGAACGCCAAGAAAATCGCTTATTGGGTCACCACCATCCTGTTCTGTGCCATGATGACCATGTCCGTCGTCATGTATTTCCAGGGATCCAAGCAGGTCATCGAGGGATTCGCGCACCTCGGGTATCCCCCTTATTTCCGCTTCCTGCTGGGAACCGCCAAGGGACTGGGCGTGCTGGCTCTGCTGGTCCCGGGCTTCGCCATCCTCAAGGAATGGGCTTACTGCGGATTCACCATCACGCTCATTTCCGCCGCGGTTTCACACCTCGCGTCCGGCGACAGCCCAACCCAGGTCATCGGCCCGATCGTTGGCCTGGTGATTCTCGGCGCCTCGTACGTCCTCCGCCGCGGCTCACCGCGCCAAGCGGTCTGATTCCATTCCGAGCAGCGCAAGCATCGGTGCGGGAATTTCCTAGTCCCGCTCAGGTAGGCATCCCGCGACCCGGCAGTCTTTCATAACTGGGTAAAGGCAGTGCGTTTATCGCATGGGAATCGGAAGTCCCCAAGTCATTCAGACTGCCTTGGAACTTCCGTGCCCTGTCGGTCCAACCATAAACCACCATGCCTACTCCCCACTGCGTGGGCGGCTTTCGCCGTCGCGCCCTCCTCCCCACCTGCCTGTTTCTCACTGCCTGGAGCCTTGAATCACGACTGAACGCAGACTCCGTCTACGCCACGTTGGTCAACAGCGGCCAGATCATCAAGTACGACTCCCAGGGTAACGGAACCATTTACGGCTCCGGACTCAGTTTCCCCTATGGCGTTGCCGTAGACGCCAGCGGAAGCGTCTACGGAGCATCAACCGGAGCCACTCCAGTGCGAAAGTACACGTCCGCAGGCGGCGGCGGGGCGGTGTTTTCGACGGCACCCAGCGGGTTCTACGCCGGCGGATACGGGATGGAATTCGACAGCGCAGGGAATCTCTACCTCGCAGCCAGCCAGCAGATCCACAAAATCGCGCCGGACGGAACACGGACCATGCTTGCGGACTTCGGTCCCAACGGCGCGAACATCCTGGATCTTACGGTGACTGCTTCGGGAAACATCCTCGCGGTGGACAATCGCAACCAAAAAGTGGTGCAGATCACGCCCGGAGGCACGGTTTCCGACTTTGTGACTTCAATTGGCGGCACGAGCGGCCCGGCCGGCATTGCCGTGGACAGCGCTGGGTTCGTTTACGTCGGCCTCCCCGGATCCCAATTGGTTGAACGCTTCTCGTCCGCCGGGGCGGATCTCGGCGCCTATGTCACCGGCGTGAACCATCCCTACGGCTTGGCCTTCGACAGCGGCAACAACCTGTACGTTGCAGACTACTTCGCCGGTCCCAACGGCGGAGGCGCCATCTTCAAGGTGGATCCCCAGGGCAACCGCACGCTCTTCGCCGAAAACGCGGACAACATTTACGACGTCACCGTCCAGCTGGACGCAGTGGCCGCGGTGCCTGAAGCCTCCACGTGGGGAGCCATCGGATGCCTCGGCATGGCAGCCGGCCTTGGCTTCTGGCGCCGGGTGCGCGCGTCCTGAATCGCGGACCAACCGAGCCGGCAAACCCTGTGCCCGTTCCATTTCGCGACCGCCTCGGCTCATGCGGGTTCCTTCTGGCTGAGCCGGGGCGCCGTCGCGTTCGTGAATCCCCCTTGAATGGGCTTCACGGAACCGACTAACGTCCCCGGGTCTTATCCGGATGGCACGGCCATTGCACACCGGTCC
>CANGMO010000099.1 GCA_947454295.1 Verrucomicrobiota bacterium
AACGTTCAAAGGAAAAAGGACGGGCTGGAGAACGGCCGTCATCGATTCAGCCCGGGATGCAAATCCCGGGCTTTTTCGTTGGTGGGTGTGCCGGGGTGGCGATGGTTGGCTGCTGCCTGCAGGTGGAGTCTCCAAACCGGTAGGTCGCGCTGCTCCCAACCGGACTCCATGACGAGGCGGGCGTCCCTTGCCCCCGTGCGAGGAATCGCACCGGGGCCCGCGAAGCGGTGTGGAGTCCGGCGGCGGCGCTGCCGGTTTGGAGACGTCCCGGCGGGCTTGGATTGGAGTGATTCCCGCCCTAGGTGCGGGAGAACCCCGGTTGATGCACCACACCGTTGTTCAGAACACGAAGCACCACGACACGATCCCCCCGACCATTGGGTGTCGTGGTGTCGCGTTCCACCATGGTGATGAACCACGCCCACTCGAATAGGGGCTCGTCCCAATGATAGGAGCATCCATCTACGATGTGCGGGCGAAAATGCGCGGCGGTGGACCAGGATGCGCCCACCACCACCCGAGGTCGGTGCGGGTCAGTTGGCCCGAGCGCAGAAAGCGCCTTCCCGATGGCGTCGATTGCGGTGGATTGCGGAAGGTGTTCGGCATCCCATTCCGAAGCTGGGGCAATCGATAGCGACGAGGACAGCGGTGCCACGCCGGCTGCTACCAAGCCGTTGGTTCGGATTCGATCCACCCGCACGGGTGTCGTGATTGCTGTCCCGGTGGGTGGTTGTGGATCAAACCGCGTGACGAACCACGCCCATTCCTCCGGCGCGTTGAGCCAGCGGAAACGGGCGGCTTTGGAATGGTCGGCCTGGAAGGCGTCGGCGGTGGTCCAGATGAGGTTCACCACGGTTCCGGCTGGGGTCTTTTCAGGATACCCGAGCGCGCGTTGGACCTGCGCCAGCGCCTCGACTGGTTCGGGACGGGGCGCGGGAAAGGCGGGCACCAGCGCGGTGATAGCCTGCACCAGCATCGTCGACAGGATCAGGCCCGCCAGGAGCGCGGTGACCGTTCTTTGGCCTCGCATGAGGACAACAGAGCGGCCGGGCCGATGCACGTCAACGAGGTTCAAATGCGGCGTGGCCACAGTCTCACCAGGGGTGATCGCCGGTTGAGGGCGCACCGATGGCGCTGCGGAGGTCGCCCGCTGATGGGAGCGGGGATTTCGACAAGATTCCCCGTTCCTTCGGCTTGATGGGGTGGCGGTCCTCGGATGCCGGCTGCAGGTGGAATCTCCAAACCGGTAGGTCGCTTCGCTCCCAACCGGAGTCCATGACGAGTCGGGCGTCCCTTGCCCCCGTGCGAGGAATTTCACCGGGGCCCGCGAAGCGGTGTGGAGTCCGGCAGCGGCGCTGCCGGTTTGGAGACGTTCCGGCGGCTTGGATGGGAGCGCCATTGACCGGCTCTGCCCCTTCAACCCTTCAACTTCCGCCCGCGCCGTCAGTCATTCCGCAGCCACGCCTTGGTCCCGAGTGTGGAGCGGCGTTTGTTGACGAAGTAGGCGTGCTGCTTCCGCTCCTCCTTCACGCGGCCGAGTTCGCGCTGCAGCTTGCTGAAGCTTTCGTAGCGGCCCTCGGTGATCTTGCCCTCGGCCAGCGCGGCGCGGACGGCGCAGTCGGGTTCCTGCTGATGCTTGCAGTCGCGGAACCGGCACTGGTCGGCGAACTGCACGATGTCGGGGAAGGCGCCCTCGAGTCCGCCCGCGGCCGACCACATGTGGAACTCGCGCATCCCCGGCGTGTCCACGACGAGTCCGCCGTCGGGCAGGGGAATGAGTTCGCGCCAGGTGGTGGTGTGGCGTCCCTTGGAATCCTCGCGCCGAACCTCCAGTGTGGCCTGGGTCTTTTCGCCGAGGAGGCGGTTGATGAGACTCGACTTGCCGACGCCCGAGGTGCCGATGAAGGCGACCGTCGATCCCTTCACGCAGTACTCGCGCATTTTCCCGGTGCCCTTTCCGGTCTTGGCGCATACGGGGATGACCACGGTGGGAGCAATCGCGGTTTGCACTGCGGCGACCTCGGTGTCGGGATCCTCACACAGGTCGATCTTGTTCAGCAGCACCACCGGGGTGGCGCCGCCCTCGTGGACCATCACCAGGAAGCGTTCGAGTCGGCGGAGATTGAAGGTGGTGTCGAGGGCCTGCACCACGAACACGGTGTCGAGGTTGGAGCCGATGATCTGCTCCTCGGCTTCGCGGCCCGGAAGTTTCCGGCTGAGCGTGGTGCGGCGCGGGAGGACGGTGTGGATCAGGGTTTGTTCGCCGGCGGCGGGGCGATTGATGGCCACCCAGTCCCCGACCTTCGGCAGGTTCGTCTTTCCGCCCTTCTTGATGTGCAGCTTGCCGGTGATGCTGGCGAGGACGTCGCCATCCTCTCCGACCACGGTGTAGAAGTGTTTCGACTCAGTGGCCACCCGGGCGGGGAGCAATCCCGCGGCGCGATGGGGCGCGAACGCCTCTTCGAAAAAGGCGTTCCAACCCAGGGTGGCGAGGTCAACGGTCGGCATGCAGCAGCCCCGGTGTCTCTCCCAATCCGTCCCGGGGGGCAAGGAAACAGTCGGCGTCCCGGGGTTGTCGCAGGTCGCCACCCGGGAACGGCCACCGGCCCCCGCCCCCTTGCCGGGGACCCCGGACTCAACCAGTATCGCCGGATGCATCCGAACGATGTGTATGTCGAGCGCGTGGTGGATCTGCTCGATCCGGCCGCCAACCGAATCCTCAACATGACAGTTGAGGAGGCGCGGGAACGCGTGCTCTCCGGCGATCCGGCGCGCATCGCGGAAATTGATGGCTCGTTCGCCCTGCTGGCCCGGAAAGGCAAGCACGTGAACCTGGCCCGTTCCCTGGACCGGCCGTTGCGCTACTTCCTGGCGAAGCGTCAGGAGGGACCGGCACTTATCGTGGCCGACCGGATCGACCGCATTTACGAGCAGCTCTGCAAGGAGGGGCTCGGCGACCAGTTTCATCCCAGCTACACCCGTATGGTGCCGGCGCACTATCTTACGGAAATCCAACTGATCGGATGCCCGGACCCGGATCCCACCTACACGCGCTACTTCACGCCGGAGCGGGAATCGTTGCCGGCCGACCTGGACGATATCGGGCGCCGCTACATCGGGGCGCTGGCTGACGAAGTGGCCAAGCAGTTGAAGGCGCTCCCGGCGTCCGAGCCCATCGGCGTCGCCTTCTCCGGCGGCGCGGATTCCGGTGCGGTGTTCCTGGTGACGTATCACGTGATGCGCCGCCTGGGGATGAATCCGGCGCGACTGAAGGCGTTCACCCTGAGCTTTGGTGACGGGCCGGATCTCGCGCAGGCCAGGGAGTTTCTCAAGCGGCTGGATCTGGGGTTGTTTCTCGAATCGATCGAGGCCGATCCCGGGGAGCTGGATGCGGCGGAGACGTTGCGGGTCATCGAGGACTACAAGCCGCTGGATGTCGAATGTGCCACCATGGGGCTGGCGCTCTGCCGGGGAATTCGGCGCCGGTATCCGGATTGGAAGCAGCTGTGGGACGGCGACGGCGGGGACGAGAACCTGAAGGACTATCCGATCGAGGAGAATCCCGAGCTCACCATCCGCAGCGTGGTGCACAATCTCATGCTCTATCACGAGGGCTGGGGCGTGGGACGCATCAAGCATTCGCTCACCTACAGCGGCGGCCTCAGCCGTGGCTACGTGCGCACCTACGCGCCGGGGCGCCGATTCGGATTCGAGGGATTCAGTCCGCTGATGCGCCCGTCGGTGATGGCGGTGTCGGAAGGCATCCCCTTCATCCAATTGACCGGTTACGATGTGCCGACCCTGTATTCGCTGAAGGGGGAGGTTATTTCCCGCGGAGTGCGCGCGTTGCTTGGGGTGGACATGCCGGTATTTGAGAAGCGGCGGTTCCAACATGGCGCGGTCGGCAAGGCGACCCTGCACGCGAGGCTGCCGCATCAGGAAGCCACCTATCGACGTCAGTTTCTTTCCCTGTACCAGTGAGGCCCTTGGGACCCGAACGCAGTTCGAGAAGATCCGTTTCGGGGGAATCGGACACCGTCTGAATCCAGAATCTTGACCATGACCCCTTCCGACGTCCGTGTGGTGTTGGTGGATGACGAGCCGCTGGGCCGCGAGCGCATTCGCACCCTGCTGGGTCGCGAGACGGGAATTGCTGTAATCGGCGAGGCCGCCTCCGGCGAGGAGGGGCTCGAACTCATCCAGCGGCTAAAACCGGATCTGGTGTTTCTGGATGTCCAGATGCCCGGGCTGACTGGATTTGGCGTGCTCGAACGGCTCGATCCGAACGCGCTTCCCGCGGTGATTTTCGTCACCGCCCACGATCAGTTCGCCCTGAAGGCGTTTGAGGTTCATGCGGTGGACTATCTCCTGAAGCCGTTTGACCGGGAGCGCTTCCAGCTCGCCTTGAAGCGGGCCACGGACCGGCTGAAGTCGAAACATCCCGAGCAGATGCAGGCGCAGCTCACGGCCATGCTGGCCCAGATCCAGCCCGCCGCGCCGAAGATTCCGGACCGCATTCCAGTGAAGTCCTCCGGCCGGGTGGTGTTCGTGAACGTGTTGGACATCGACTGGGTGGGCTCGGCGGATAATTACGTCGAGCTGCACGTGGGCGAGCACACGCACCTCCTCCGCGAGACCATGTCGGCCATGGAGCAGCGGCTGCCCGCGGATCGATTTGTGCGCATCAGCCGGACGGCGATCGTCAACACCGAGCGCGTCCGTGAGCTTCAACCGCTGTTCCACGGTGAGTATGCCGTGCTGCTGAAGAACGGCACCCGGCTGACCCTCAGCCGCAGCCATCGCGATCAGTTGCCGCGTCTCGGAATCCGCTGAAACACCTCCTGGCGTCCGCGCAATCTGGAAGCCAAGGCTTGCCGTCGCGGGCGGGGACGGCTAATCGCTTCGCCCGTGAGCCCTGACCCGAACGCCTCCTCCCGGGACAAGTTCCCGCCGCAGATCAAATTCATTGTCGGCAACGAGGCGTGCGAACGATTCAGTTTCTACGGGATGATCAGCATCCTGCAGCTGTACATCGCCAACCGGCTCGGCGCGGGTTCGGACCACGCCACCGAGATCCAGCACCTGTTCAAGTCGGCGAACTATTTCATGCCGTTGATCGGCGCGTGGATTGCGGATCGGTTTCTCGGGCGGTATCGGTCGATTCTGTATCTGTCGCTCTTCTACTGCGCCGGACATGCCATGATGGCGGTCGGGGAGGGGACCTACTGGGGGCTGTACGCCGGTCTTGGTCTCATTGCCCTGGGATCGGGCGGCATCAAGCCCAGCGTCTCCGCGTTTGTTGGCGACCAGTTCCGCCCGCACCAGTCGCACCTGCTGCGGAAGGTCTATGGATGGTTCTACTGGAGCATCAACTTCGGCTCGTTCTTCTCGTTCCTGCTCATTCCGTGGATTCGCGACCGCGATCCGGCGACCACGATCATCCATGGCTACTCCTGGGCGTTCGGGATTCCAGGAATCTTCATGGGACTGGCAACGCTGATCTTCTGGCTGGGTACGCCGAAGTTCGAGCGCATCGCGCCGGCTGGCGATCCCCCGGCTCACTTCTTCAAGGCCAGTGCGATTTCACTCCTGCTCGTGGCCCTGCTGGTGGGGGTCGGTTGGGGCTGCTCTCAGGCCAAACTGTCCAGTTGGGTGAGCGCCGCGGTGTACGCGGTGGTGGTTCTCGCGGCGGCGATTCCCGCAACGCGCACGCTGCACCGACGGCTGGAATCCGGGCCGCGGGACAAGTCGGTCGGCCCGTTCAGCGTGTCGTGGTATCTGGTCACCCGACGCCTCAATCCGCGGGGCACGAGCTTCTACGCCGCCGGCCGGCCGCATCTGTCGCAGACCTCCATCGATGATGCCGCGGCATTTCTCCGCGTGCTCAAGGTGTTGGCGTTGATTCCGTTCTTCTGGGCTTTGTGGGATCAGACGAGTTCCACCTGGGTGACCCAGGGCACCCTGATGCAGGAGTGGATCGTGCCTTTCGGCGACGGCAAGTTCGCCATCGGCGCCGAGCAGATGCAGTCGATGAATGCGCTCATCGTCATGGTGCTGGTGCCGGTGTTCACGCTGGGGATTTACCCCTCGTTGGACCGCCTCGGGTGGAAGGCGACACCCGTCCGACGCATGGCGGTGGGGCTGTTCCTTACGGCGTTCTCGTTCGTGCTCGTGGCGTTGATCCAGCAGCGCATTGATTCCCTCGCTGCGGCCGGTCAGAAGATGAGCGTGCTGTGGCAGACCGTTCCCTACATTGTGCTGACCGCCGGCGAGGTTCTGGTCTCGGCGACCGGAAATGAATTCGCCTACACGCACGCGCCCAAGACGATGAAAAGCACCATGACCAGTCTCTGGCTGCTCACCATTTCGGTGGGCAATCTGCTGGTGGCGTTGTTCACCTGGCTCGCGCGGACCCTGGGTGGTTCCGGCGGTGCCGATGCGGGCGCCCAGGCGGCGTCGGCGGCACAGTTCTACCGGTACGCGGGCCTCACCTTCCTGGTGTCGCTGGTGTTCCTCTATGTGGCGTCGCAATTCCGCGCCCGCAATTATTCCGAGGATGCGCATGACGCCCATCCCGAACCCCTGACGTCCTGATCCTGATTGCCGCATTCCGACCCGAGTCTCGAACCCCTCCATTGCATGTATAAAATCAAAGGTGCCGATCAAAAGGAATACGGTCCGGTTTCCGCCGAACAGGTTCGACAATGGTTCAAGGAGAACCGCCTGAATCGCTTTTCCCTCGTGGAGTCGGTCGAGGCGCCAGGATGGCGTCCGCTGGAACTGGTCCCCGAGTTTGCCGACCTCTTTCCGGTGTCGGCGCCACCCGCGGCGTTCGGCGGCGGCTTCGCACCGGCTGCAGCGCCCGGGGTGGTCGTGGCGGATCCCGTTCGTGCGACCGCCCAGCTCAGGGTGCCCGGCATCCTGCTGGTGGTGTTTGCCATTTGTGGTCTGCTGCTCGCCATCAGCGCGCCGTTCACCAAAAGGGCCATGGTGACCTTCTCATCGAGCTTCACCGAAAAGCTGTTCGATGCCATGTCGCAACCCATGCCGCCCGAGGTCCGGGCGAGTCTTGACGCGTCCAAGAACCAGGGCTTCGGACTGATGGATGGTTTCGGCCTGGCCATGGGAGTGGTCAGCAATGTCGTCATGCTGATCGGCGCCCTGAAGATGATGAAACTGGAGTCCTGGGGCCTCTCGCTCGCTGCGGCGATTCTGGTGATGCTGCCCTGCGGCAGCTGCTGCTGCTGTCTGGGCATAGGGCTGGGCGTCTGGGTCGCGATCCTGCTCAGCAAGCCGGAGATCAAAGGGGCGTTCCGCTGAGTTGGATCCGGGGGCGCCGATGAACGCGGATTTTGAAACAATCTGCCAACCGGAGGCATCGGACGCACGCGTGAAGGACGGCTTCCCGTGGCAGACGTAGAATCCAGTGCAGTTCCGCCGCGAATGTCGTGGTGGACGTCGGATCGGCTCATCCTGCTGCTGGGGGGGCTCTCGCTTCTTGGGATCGTGACCGTGGTGGGATGGGTGGAGCCGCGCGGGCAGTTCTTTTTCCCGCGCTGCTGGATTCACCAAAACACCGGGCTCT
>CANGMO010000100.1 GCA_947454295.1 Verrucomicrobiota bacterium
GGACTTCGGCAATATGAGCAGTCCGTTCGTCCTTTTCGTCCTGGAACGGGCGCTTGCGAGGGACTCACCGGGAGGCTGGTGGTGGATGTCCTCATTCGGCGCCGGGTTCAGTTGCCACGGAGCACTCCTCAAAGTGGATTGAGCCATGCGCCGAGTCGTTGAACCCGAACTCCTCGATGATCTTCCCCAGGACGATGTGTTGGCGACGGGATCGCGGATCGACCTTCGGCTATTGAACGGAATCATGGGAAACGCCGGGATTCTATTCCGTGCCACCCGACAGTTGCTCGGGGAGGCGGCGCTTGGCTCCGTGCGTCTCCGGGTGGTGGAATTGGGTGCGGGGGATGGAACATTGGCATTGCGATGGGCGCGCCGCGCGGCGGCAATGGGAGTGAGGGGTGATCTCACGCTGATCGATCGGCACTGCCTCGTCTCGACAGAAACCCGGCAGGCGTTCGACGCGCTGCAATGGTCGGTCAAAGGTGTGGAATGCGACGCGTTCGAGTGGCTGAACGGATCCCGAGCGAATTGCGATCTGCTGTTGGCCAATCTGTTCCTTCACCATTTTTCCGAACCAAAGCTGCGGACATTGCTCAAACTGGCTGCACTGCGAACGCGGATGATGGTCGCCTGCGAACCCCGACGCTCCCCCTGGGCACTCGCGGCCGCCCGCTGGGTTGGCTTCCTGGGCTGCAACGCAGTCACTCGGCATGACGCTGTAGTCAGCGTACGCGCCGGGTTCACCGGGAGCGATCTGAGCGCGCTCTGGCCCGAAGGAAACGGATGGAAGGTGGACGAATCCTCCGCCCGACTGTTCAGCCACTGCTTCGCCGCAACACGCCCCGAACCGAAAGGGTCCGATTGAAAGCGCGACCCTCCCCCGGCCGGAGCCGATGCGAAACGATTGCCGTCCGACTTCCTTCGTGGATCCAGATTCGAGTTTCCGTTGATGGGGAACCGAGGGCGAACTGCCGGCGGAAGCTTGGCTCGTCCCTGCGAATCGCCGGTTGAATGTTCCTTCCGATGCATCGTTCCGCTGAATCTGTCACCATCGTGGGAGGCGGACTGGCGGGCCTGACGCTGGGCATTGGATTGCGACAGCGCGGCGTTCCGGTCGTGGTGTGGGAGGCGGGCCACCTTCCGCGGCATCGGGTCTGTGGGGAGTTTATCAGCGGCACCGGTCAGAGGGCGCTCGATCGTCTGGGCCTGTTGGACCGATTCAGGGCAACGGGCGCGTGTTCTGCGGCTGCCAAGGTCACGTTTTTCACGGAGACCACGCGGATCGCCGCCCGCACCCTTCCCGAGCCCGCCCTCTGCATCTCCCGCCTGACCCTGGACGACTGGTTGGCGCAAGAGTTTCAGAAGCTCGGCGGCGAGCTGCGTTTTGGCGCCCGCTGGACGGGCCCTTGCGGCGGGGGAGTTGTCCGTGCAAGTGGTCGGAGGGCTGCTCAGGAGGCTCGGGGTTGGCGGTTGTTCGGGTTGAAGGCGCATGCGCGCAACGTGGAGTTGGAGGGCGATCTCGAGATGCATCTCCTGCCCTTGGGCTACGTCGGGTTGTGCCGATTGGCGGGCGGGGAGGTGAACGTTTGCGGATTGTTTCGCACCGACACCAAGCTTCCGAACCTTGCCCGCAATTGGCGCGGTTGGCTGGGTGGCCCAGAAGGGTCGATGCTTCGGTCGCGGCTGAAGGACGCCCGATTCGACGAAGGGTCCTTCTGCGCCGTCACCGCGCTGTCGCTTCGACCGATGTCCGCCACAGATCGCAGCGAATGTTGTGTGGGGGAGGCGTTGACGATGATTCCGCCAGTGACGGGAAACGGGATGTCGATGGCATTTGAATCGGCGGAACTGGCGATCGAACCGCTGGTTGGATTCAGTCGGGGTGATCTCAACTGGGAAGAGGCTCGAAGGACCATCGCCGCCTCCTGTGACCGTCGGTTTGCGGCGCGGTTGCGCCATGCGTCCTGGTTGCAATGGGGGCTATTTCATCCAATCGGGCGGGCGATTCTGGGTTCCTTGGTTGCGCGCTCGAATTCGTTTTGGGTTGGCGCGTTTCAGGCAACACGATGATTCCGAATCTCGTGTTCCCGGGGGTTGATTCCGCAGCTGAACGGCAGGGCTTCGATGGGTGATTCCTCCCGTTGAGCCCAGGTGTTGGGTGGTGCAGGGGGCAGTGCGTTCACCGGGGGGAAGACCCCATGGCGGGAGCAGGTCAGAACCGGCAACTTATATGGTAAGATGGAGCCGTTCCATTCCCGCCTAGCCAGGCACTGAAAGAACCTATGAAGCAATTACTCAAGCCCGCTTTTCTCATCGCCCTCACGGCGGTTGCCACTGCGCAGCAGATCCAGCCGATCAGACCCCCGCAGCAAATCAATCCGCCTCCGCTCCAAAACCTCCGGCCGGTAAATCCTCCACTGAATCAGGTCCTTCCGGTCAATTCTGGAGTCGCCCCCGTTGGTGCCGTAAACCCGAATTTTCAGGGCAATCGACCCATGGCGCCATTCATCGCTCCAGGATCGTCTCCGGGGCCGGCGAACTTCAATCACGGATGGTGGACCAACACGACCCCAGGGTGGTGGACGAACGCAGGTCCCAGCTGGAATTATGTTCCGCCCAACTTTTGGGCCAATGTTCCCCCGCAATCCTGGGGCAACATTCCTCCCCGGTGGTGGACGAACACTCCTCCGCAATGGTGGCGCGGTGTCCCCAATGACTCCTTGCGCCACGCACCCAATGGGTATTGGACCAATGCACCCGTCGGCTGGACAAACTGGCCCCCGGGACAGGAGCACATCCTCGACGCGCAATGAGTTGGGACCAACGTTGACCCTGCTGAAGGGTTGACGTGGTTTGGCCAATCCGTTGAAGGATGGCTGTGGATTTCCCGGGTTCAATGAAGCGACGGAACCTGAGTATGGCTCCGGCCGCTGAGCCGTGAGCGCTTCGAGTGTACGGTTGAGTGCTCCAACGTTTGAGCCGTCCCGAGTGAGTTCGAATGGACCTGATTCCGCGCTCCGGCTGGAGCAGACGAGTTGGAAGTCGGAGGTGGGCCCGGTCATCCCCGGGAATTGCGACGCGAAGGAGTGATGTCGTCCGGTCGCTCTATTCCTCAACTCCCGAGTTCGGCCGGTGCCGGTAGGGACGTTCAGGCACTTGTGACATTGTCTTCCAGAACCGCTCGTTCGGTGAAGTGAAGGCTCCTCGTGGCGCTGTTTCGGCTCTGCGTATCAGCGGGATGTCATCAAGATGATAATGGCCCCAAAGCTGCTGGGAATTCGCCAGAATGAAGAAATGGGTTCGTTTCCCAACCTTGGTGCTTTCGGCGCTGTTGCACCTCGCGCCCTTGATGCGCGTTGCCGTCGCCGAATCGGCCGTGGCGTCTTCGCCAATCCTGGCGGTCCTGCGGTGGTTTACCGGCGCCGTTGCTGTAGCCGGCGCGTTTCATGGCGTCTCCGGCGCGACCGGACTCACCATCACTCAGGGCGGTACCAGCGTCTCCTCGGTAACCGTCACCAACGGAGTTCAGGTGGTTGGATTCAGAATGAGCATTGTGAGTTCGATTCACGGTACTGCGGCCTCCTACACGTTCAAAAGCCTGCCCAGCGGGTTGGCGGGGAGTCTTCAAGGCGTGGTCACGGGAATTCCGACCCTCAGCGGGCACTTCACGGTCACCGTAACTGGATGGGCCAATTCAGGTGGCAAGGGCGACAACTACTCCACGACGTTTCCGGTCACGGTTTTGGACGCCGCCGCGTTGACCGCGCAGACGATCAGCTTTGGGGCGATCCCAGTGCAGACGTTCGGAGATCCGCCCTTGAGCCTGAGTGCCACCGCGAGTTCGGGTCTGCCGGTAAGTTTCAGTGTGGTGAGTGGTCCGGGAACCGTGAACGGCAACAGCCTGAGCTTCAGTGGAGCCGGCACTGTGGTGGTCGCCGCGAACCAGGCAGGGAATGCGACCTTCTCCGCTGCTTCCACCGTGACGCAGTCGATCACGGTTCTGAAGGCGGCGCAGACCATCAGCTTTGGATCGATCCCGGCCCAGTTCGTCGGTGGAGCCCCGTTGACGCTGAGCGCCAGCGCCAGTTCCGGTCTGCCTGTGAGCTTCAGCGTGGTGAGCGGGCCGGCCATCCTGAACGGCAATAGTCTAAGCCTCATTGGAGCCGGTACGGTAGTGGTGGCCGCCAATCAATTGGGCGACGCCAACTTCAATGGTGCCGTGGAAGTCATCCAATCGATCCAGGTGTCTGCGATCGGACAGACGATCCTCTTTGCAACCAATCCCGTTCGGACCTTTGGGGATGGGCCGGTGAGCCTGAGTGCCACCGCGAGTTCGGGTCTGCCGGTAAGTTTCAGTGTGGTGAGTGGTCCGGGAACCGTGAACGGCAACAGCCTGAGTTTCAGTGGAGCCGGCACCGTGGTGGTCGCCGCGAACCAGGCAGGGAATGCGACGTTCTCCGCTGCTCCCACCGTGACGCAGTCGATCACGGTTCTGAAGGCGGCGCAGACCATCAGCTTTGGAGCGATCTCGGCCCAGTCCGTTGGTGGAGCGCCGTTGACGCTGAGCGCCAGCGCGAGTTCGGGTCTGCCGGTGAGTTTCAGCGTGGTGAGTGGCCCAGCCACCTTGAACGGAAACAGCCTGAGCTTCACCGGAGCCGGCACGGTGGTGGTGGCCGCGAATCAGGCGGGTGATGCAAACTACGATGCTGCAGCACCAGTGACCCAACCCATCCAAGTGTCCGCCACGGGGCAGACCGTCCTGTTTGCTGCAATCCCGACGCAGACCTTCGGAGGAGCGCCGTTGACGTTGAGCGCCACCTCCAGTTCGGGGCTGCCGGTAAATTTCAGTGTGGTGAGTGGTCCGGGAACCTTGAACGGCAACAGCCTGAGCTTGGGTGGAGCCGGGATCGTGGTGGTCGCGGCCAACCAAGCGGGCGATGCAATGTTCTCCGCCGCTCCGACCGTGACGCAGTCGATCACGGTTCTGAAGGCAGCACAGATCATCAGCTTTGGGGCCATTCCGGCGCAGTCCATTGGTGGAGCGCCGTTGACGTTGAGTGCCAACGCAAGTTCGGGTCTACCGGTGAGTTTCAGCGTGGTGAGTGGCCCAGCGACATTGATTGGCAACAGCCTGAGTTTCACCGGAGCTGGAACGGTGGTGGTGGCTGCGAATCAGGTCGGTGACGCGAATTACAACGCCGCAAGCGAGATCAGCCAATCCATCCAGGTCTCCGCGACCGGGCAGACCATCCTGTTTGCCGCGATCCCGACGCAGACCTTTGGAGGGGTGCCGTTGACCTTGAGTGCCAGCGCTAGTTCAGGTCTGTCGGTAAGTTTCAGTCTGGTCAGTGGCCCGGCGACGTTGAACGGAAACAGCCTCATTTTCACCGGGGCTGGGACGGTGATCGTCGCGGCCAATCAGGCGGGGAATGCAACCTTCTCCGCCGCTCCAACCGTGACGCAGTCGATCACGGTTCTGAAGGCAGCACAGACCATCAGCTTTGGAGCCATCCCGGCGCAGGCTGTCGGGGGGGCGCCGTTGAAGTTGAGTGCCAGCGCCAGTTCGGGTCTGCCGGTCAGCTTTAGTTTGGTGAGTGGCCCAGCCTCCTTGAACGGAAACAGCCTGAGCTTCAGTGGAGCGGGCACAGTGGTGGTGGCGGCCAATCAATCGGGCGATGCCAACTACCATGCTGCCGCGGAAGTCACGCAATCCATTCAAGTGTCGGCGACCGCGCAGACGATCCAATTTGCAGCCATCCCGGTGCAAACCTTAGGAGGCGCGCCACTAAACCTGAGCGCCAGCGCGAGTTCGGGTCTGGCGGTAAGTTTCAGTCTGGTCAGTGGCCCGGCGACGTTGAACGGAAACAGCCTCGTTTTCACCGGGTCTGGGACGGTGATCGTCGCGGCCAATCAGGCGGGGAATGCAACCTTCTCAGCCGCTCCAACCGTGACGCAGTCCATCACGGTTCTGAAGGCAGCGCAGACCATCAGCTTTGCCCCGTTCGATCCCGCCGGGTACCCGATTGGAAAGCCGGTTCTGCTGTCCGCCACGTCGAGTTCGGGACTTTCCGTGGAATTCTCGATCGTTTCGGGGCCTGGCGTGTTGATTCAAAACCAGCTGACGCCATCCGCCGCGGGGACGATCGTGATCTCCGCGACGCAACCGGGAAATGAGCAGTATGCTGCCGCCGCCCCCGTGCAGCGAAGCGTGGTCGTTCAGGGCTCGAGTTTGCAGTCGCAGACCCTCAACTTCGCCGCGCTTCCGGCGACGATCTATTCGGCCGGTCTGACGATTCCCTTGGTGGCGACCGCCAGTTCCGGATTGCCTGTCAGCTATAGCGTGGCGAGTGGCCCGGGAAACGTTTCCGGAACCAATCTCGTGGTTACCGGTGCGGGCAGGATTTCCGTCACGGCGTCGCAGCCGGGAAATTCCGTGTTCAGTCCGGCGGAGTCGGTCAGCAACGACTTGATCGTCGCCAAGGCCGCTCAAACGCTGACGTTCGATACGGTGTCGACGATCTCCTTGGGGGCGGATCCCCTTCTGTTGACCGCGTCGAGCAGCGCCTCATTGCCCATTGCGTTTCGAATTCTAAACGGGCCCGGCACTCTGCAGGACGGTCAGCTCACCCTCACGGGTATCGGAACCCTTGTGGTTGCGGCCGATCAACCCGGCGACGGGAACTATCTCCCCGGGCCCCAGGTTTCGCGAACGATCACCGTCATTCCAGGCATCGTCTTTCGAACCGTTTTGCCTGGGGCTGCCGGCCCCGGTCTTCAACTCTTGCTGGACGTCGGAGTGACCGCCCAGGTGGAGGAGACGGCGGACCTCGGCACTTGGACGCCGCTCAGCACGATCAGCGGCAAGGGACCCGGTACCCTCGTCAACTTCGCCATCCCGGGCAGTCCCGATCAGAACGTATCCAAATTCTGGAGACTGCGCGTGCTGCCGTAGTCGGAGGGGATCTTCAACGGATCCGGGGCCAGGTCGGCCCGACTAACCCAGTCCCAAGACCGGATGTGTGGTCCATCGCCGGTTTGGGAAACCATCGGCTCGTAGACGAGTTGTGATGCCCACCGTTCGCCCGGTGTCGCTGTCTGCACTGCCTCGGTAGACCTCCTCGCCCGATTCCCTTCGGGAGGAACGGCGGCATTTGGTTCGGCTTCCGACCTACCTTGAACACCCCATATCCCCAGGGGGTGGGAGGGATACGCTGTGCCTTGGTTGCGTGAGCCTTCACGCGAGCTCCACCCAGTGTATGAGCCCTCCCTCCTAATTCGCGCTGTTTCAGCACGAAACCGTCAACCGGACCGGCCCAGGCACGGGCTCGCGTCGAAGCCCCGCCTGCAAACCCTCCGTCGAATTGTCGTCTTTGCCCGAGCATGAACAAGATCATCCAGGGGGATTCCCCGCGCCTGTCGCGCCGGTACCTCAGCGCGTTGCGTGTGTATCTGGGGCCCCGTCAGCCCAACGCCGCGGCTGCCGTCAGGTCCGTGGGGCGCGAGCTTCTCGATGCGGGTTGTGACGCGCTCGACCTTGCCCGATTCCA
>CANGMO010000101.1 GCA_947454295.1 Verrucomicrobiota bacterium
GCTGGATTCACCAAAACACCGGGCTCTTGTGCCCCGGGTGTGGTTCCACGCGGGCGATGCATGCGCTGCTGCATGGGGAGTGGCGTCAGGCCTGGACGTTGAATCCGATGGCCGTGCTGGCCGTGCCAGGCGTGGCGTGGTTGGGGATCCGTCAGGTTCGTGGCGTGTGGACAGGCCGGTGGTGGCCCAATCCGCTAGCCCGTGGCTGGGTGGTGGTGGTGGGCATGATCGGCCTGGCAATCTTCGGGATCGCGCGAAACCTTCGATAGCCTTCCCGTGGCCGCTCCAATTCCGGCCAAAATCCTGTTGCGTGACGGCGGCGGCTTTCGCACCTTGAACCCCTGCGGTGGAGAGATGGCTGAGTGGCTTAAGGCACACGCCTGGAAAGCGTGAGTAGCTAAACACTACCGGGGGTTCGAATCCCCCTCTCTCCTCCAAAGTCCTTTTCCGGGAGTTTCCTGGTTTCGGAGGTGGGTTCACTTCCGTCGCCCGCGCCGCGCTCAGCATTGCCGCAATCGTGGCATTCGTATCCGGCTGAACTTTGTCCCGCCCATGTTGCTGCCTCTCCGACTCCACCCAGAACGTGCCGGGAGGCGTGTGGCATGACGCCATTGCCCCGAGGGGAGCCGGACCAATCCCGTCCCAGTCCCGCGGAGCTGCTCTCTGGCGCGGGCCATGGCCTGCTCAACCGGCTCACCAGCATCAGTCTTGCCGCCGAGACTGCGGAGCTCGCTCTGGAGAAACAGCAGCCGGCCGCCGCCCTTCGGCTGATCCAACGGCTTCAGGAAAACATCGGGTCCTTTCAGCAGATGGTGAAGGATCTCCTGCTCTCGAACCGGTTACTGGAATCGCGTCAGGTCCTGGAGTTTTCCTCCTGGGAGTCGCCGTTTCTTCGCGAGTGGACCACCGAAGTGCTGCGTCCGTTTCCCGAGGCCGATCGTCGGCGCGTCGTGCTGGAACTCGCCGGGGGACCCCTGGCGCGAGCGGATCGGACCATCGTTCCCGCGGTCCTCGGACACCTGCTCGGCAATGCGCTCAAGTTCTCCGCGCCGCAGGGAGCGGTGGAGGTTCGGATGGAGGCCCGTGAGGACGGACTCGGGATTACCGTGTCAGACCCCGGGATCGGCATTCCGCCCGCCGAGGTGGCTCGCATTGGCGAGCCGTTTTATCGCGCGTCCAACGTGGGCGGACGCGGCGGCCTCGGGTTGGGGCTGTTCATCGTCCAGGGTATTGCCGCACTGCACGGCGGATCCATGGAGATCTCCGCCCGGCCGCAGGGCGGCACCGTCGTCCACGTGGATTTGCCGGCGCCTCCGGAGGCGCCAGCCACGCCAGCCTGACGACTCCCGCGTCTGCCGGGAACCGCTGGATTGTCCGTGGGGCGAACCGTCAGGCGGCCTGCCTGGCCGAGCCGCCATTCCGCAGGTGCGGATGGGCCTCCACCAGTTCCGCGATGAGATGTCCCAGCTGACGCAAGGCCAGCGGTTTGGTCATGTAGGCGTTGGCACCTGCAGCGAGGCAGCGGTCTCGGTCACCCGGCATGGCCAGAGCGGTCACGGCCACGATCGGTACGGATTTCATCCACCGTTCGGCGAGGGCGCGGATCTTGGCGGTCGCCTCGAGTCCGTCCATCACGGCCATCTGGATGTCCATCAGGATGAGATCCGGTTCGCTCTCGAGCGCGAGCGTGACGGCCTGTTTTCCATTTTCGGCGACGATCACGCGCACCTGATGCGACTCCAGGAACGACCGCAGGGTGAACAGGTTCACGCCATTGTCCTCGGCGACCAGCACCGTGATGCCCGCAGGAATCGGGCGGAGCGCTGATTCGGCCTCCGTCCGGGAGAGCTTGGGCTCCGGGTGTCCCGCGTCGTCGAGACATGCGCCATCCCAGGGAAGGGCGATGGTGAAGCGGCTTCCCTTGCCGACTTCGCTTTGCAGTTCCACGCGGCCGCCGTGGGCTTCGACCAACTGGCGCACCAGGGCCAGACCCAATCCGGAGCCGGTGTGTTCGCGGGAGAGGCGTTCGTCGAGCTGCACGAATGGCTGGAAGAGGCGACCCATCAGTTCGGGAGGTATGCCCTTTCCGGTGTCCCAGACTTCCAGGCGAACCTCATGTCCGCCGGGTTTGACCTCCAATCCGATGCTTCCGCCGCGGGCGGTAAACTTCACCGCGTTGCCGAGGAGATTAACCAGGATTTGTTTGAGCCTGCGGTCGTCGGCCTGCAGGCGGGGCCGCAACGCGGAAAGCGTGAGCGTGACCAGCTGCCCCTTCTCCTTCGCCGCGCCGTCGATCAGGCGGATGGCGGCCTCGCACGTCTCCCGCAGGTCGCAGTCGGTCACCTCGAGCGTGACGCCCGCGTTCTGGATGCGGGTGAGATCCAGGATATCATTGATCAGCTCAAGCAGGTGTTCGCCAGATTCGCGGATGCGGCCCAGGCTCTTTTCCTGCTTTTCCCCGAGCGGCCCGAAGGTGTGGTCGAGCAGCAATTCCGACAGGCCGAGGATGCCGTGAAGCGGCGTGCGAAGCTCATGGCTCATGGCTGCCATGAAGCTGTCGCGCGAGCGAACCGCGCGCTCGAGGCTGCGGCCGGTCTCCTGAAGCTGACTGGTGCGCTCCAGAACCTTCTGCTCCAGCTCTTGGGAGAACTGCCGGATACGCTCGGTCGCCTGCTCACGCCGTGTCACGTCACGGAAGCTCCACACCCGTCCCCGCCGCGCCTGGTCAATCTCCTGCGGATTCGACACCACCTCGAAGCTCCGGCCGTCATCGAGGCGGATCATATCAAAGGATTCGGAATCCCCGGCCTGTCCGACCCGCTTGAGTGTGGCGCGGAAGCCCTCCGATGCCGGAATCCGCCCAAGGAGAGTCTCGAAGAAGTCCTTGGAGACGAGACCCTCGGTCACCCGGTCGCCGACCGGAAGCAGACCGAGGAGTTGCATCCGCCGGTTGGCCATGGTGATGGATCCCTGTTCGTCCACCGCGATGATGCCGTCGGCCGTCGACTCGAGGGTGGCGTTCAACAGCGACACCGCCCGATTGAGTCGGAGGCGGATCCGTCGCTCGGTTGCGTAGGCCGCGGTGGCCAGCAGGGCGATCACCAGCACCGGCACGAGATACTTCAGCGCCTGCTTCCAGGTAAACTCGCGCGGCTCGAGCACGCCGAACCACTTCTCATACAGCGCGTCGTAGGTGCCGTTTGCCTTCACGAGGGCGAGCCCTTCATTGATACGCGCCAGCAGGTCGGCGCTACCGGGGCGATTGCGCATCACCGCGAAGGCAAACTTCTGCTGGAAGTTCAGGCGCTCGCCAACCGGGTGCACACTTTGAATTCCCTTTTCCTTAAGCGTATTGAGGCCCACCAGCTTGCCGATCAGCATCGCGTCGGACTTGCCGGCGGCGAGCATCTCCAGGCCGGTTGCCGTGTCGTCCACCAGGATGAGATGGT
Organism: Verrucomicrobiota bacterium; assembly: GCA_947454295.1. Taxonomy (GTDB): domain Bacteria; phylum Verrucomicrobiota; class Verrucomicrobiia; order Limisphaerales; family UBA9464; genus CAIVQB01. Next base: position 3,450 of record CANGMO010000101.1, read on the forward strand.
TGGTCCAGCCGCGACTGATCGCGTAGTCGTGCGGCAGGTCGCGGTTCAGCACGATGATGGTCTTGCCGGGAAGATCGGTCTCCGAGCGGATTCGCGAGTCACCGCGGCGGACGAAGATCGCCCCGTACATCGTCACGTGCGGCACGGCGAAGCTGCAGAAGCTGGCGCGCTGCGCGGATTGCGCGAGGTTGATCATCACGTCCACATCCCCGGATTTGAACCCCTGGAGAATGGAGTGGAACGGGCCGACGTGGATGGTGGAGTCGAGCCCCGCCTCCCTGGCCACCGCGTTCCAGAGTTCGACGGTGAATCCATCTGCTTCGTTGTTTGCCTTTACAAGCGCGAACGGTGGGTAGTCGAGTTCGCTGCCGACCACGAGCCGTGGAGGAAAGGGGCGCGGTTCGTCCGCACTCTGACCCAGGGCGAAGAGGGAAAACAGGAGGGCCGATATGAGAATCCCCAGCACCTTGATGACGGGATCGAAGCCTTTGAAAAGCGTTCGCATGAGGTATAATTGTATCAGTCTACTGCTTCACCAGCCAACGGGTATTAGGAATAAAATGAATGAAATTACCTGATCCGGGTGGTTGCCCATTTTGGTTTGCAGCCTAACCTCCGGTTGAAGCCGGGGAATCTCGGACGCCGCGGAGCTGGATTCGCGGGTGGCAATCCGGTGGTGTCGGTGGTGGGAAATGGTGGTATAGAACCGCCTGGAGACGGGATTTAGTGATAATGGAAACCATTGGAAACAAGCAGTCTATCGCGGCCGATGTGCGCATTCGGTTTCTGCTCGATGCACTCGCAGCATCGCCCGTGGAGTCGCTGGCCGCGCTCGTCGAAGTTGCCGCGGACGGGCGTGTGAAATCGCTCGCGTCGAGCCCCGTGGATGGCGATGCGGTACTGCGTCCTTGGGTGAGCGCATGCACCGAAAGGTGTAGTATAAAAATTGATACCTTAGTCCGCGGGGTGGATCTCTCATCCGATTCGTGGCTGGAGCTGAATCCTTCGTTGAGGTCGGCGCTGGAGAATTCGGGGTGCACGTGGGTGGTCTCGAGTCGAGTTTCCGAAGAGTGCTGGCTGCTTCGTTGCGGCGTGGGACTGGCACCCGATTGGGGGCTGCTGCGTCAGAGCGAGCGTCCGGCAATTGAGTGGCTCGTGGAGATTCTGTCATCCGCGAAAGGCGCGGGTCGTGAGGACGCCGCCGTCAGCGCCGAACTAGATCGGTTGCGTCATGAGAATGCCGAACTGGTCCGCGCTGGTCAGGCCCGTGAGGAGTTTCTGGCGAGGGTGAGTCATGATCTTCGCACGCCGCTGACCTCGATCCTTGCACTTACGGAGCTGCATCCCGATCCGGTAGAGGCGTCCGCGTCCGGTAGCGCTCCGGGTGCTGGAGGATGCATGACCTCCATCGCCGACAGCTGCAGGTACCAGCTTTCGCTGATCAACGACCTGCTGGATCTTTCGAAGTCGGCCGCCGGTCAGTTGAAGATTTCCTGTGAGTCCTGCGATGCCACGGCGGTGGCCGCGGAATGCCTGAGGCTGGTGCGCCCGCAGGCCGAGCGCCGCCGATTGCGTCTGGAGCTTCAGTCCACCGTGGGTGAAGCCTGGGTGTCGGCGGATCCGCTTCGCATGAGGCAGATGCTGATGAACCTGTTGAGCAACGCCGTGAAGTTTACGCCGGCGGGTGGTGCGGTGACGCTCTGGCTGGCCCGCCCGCGCCCGAACTGGATCGCCTTTCGCGTACAGGACACGGGCATTGGCATTGGTCCCGCCAGTCTCACGGATGTATTCCAACCGTTTCTCCAGGTGGAGGCGCTGCCGCCCGGGGCTTCCGCAGCGTCGGGGTCGGGACTGGGGCTGGCGATTGTGAAGGAACTGGCGGAGGCGCAGAGGGGACATGTGATGGCAACCAGCGAGCCGGGCCGCGGTAGTACCTTTGTGGTGGAATTACCGGAGGCGTCGGCACCGTCGGCGACCCCATCGGCCGCCGTCGCGGTCGCCGTTCCCCGGCCCGAGCCTTCGGTGGCAACCGGTGTCGCAGCGACCCCTTCGGAGCGACGCCACGACGATGGCCTTCGCGTGATGGTGGTCGATGATCACGATCTGAATCGCGATCTTGTCACCGACTATCTCACCGCCGCGGGCTTCGAGGTGCATCCCTTCATGGATGGCGTGCGTGCGCTCAAGGAACTCCCGGGGTTGCGTCCGGATGTGGTGATCATGGATGTGCAGATGCCAGGTCTCGACGGGTTGGAAGTGACGCGTCGCATCCGTCAGTTCGCGGATCGTGGCATTGCCGACGTGCCGATCCTTGGGCTGACCGCCCTCGCCATGCCGGAGGATCGCGATCGGTGCATTGCCGCCGGCATGAATGCCTATCAGGGAAAACCGTTTTCGCTGAAGGCGCTTCCGGGGCTGCTGCGGCGTCTGGTTACGGATCCGGACGGAAAGGCGTAAGGTTGCTTTCGGGAGTCGGAGCCTGCGGCGCCCAAACCTTCCGCTGCGCAAAGGCCGGAGCCGGGCAGTCAAAAAGCACCCCCCGGGGCGTCGGCCCCGGGGGGTGTCCGTGAAGCGGTGCGTGCGTCTGCGGATCAGTCCTCCGTGGACGCGTTGGGCTTGCCCTTGGAGGAGCGCCGTCCCTCGGGATTCTCGGCCGCTGGCCCCTGATGCAGCACCTTCAGTGCTTCGGGCGACTTGTGAAAGCGTTTGATGCCGCGTTCGCCGAGGGCGCCGGCCTGCACGCGGTTGATGAACTCCGAGAAGGTTTTTTCCACCCGATCCCGCTGCAGCTTCAGGCCGGGCTTGGATTCCCAAAAATCGCCCTGCGCCCGCTCAAGGGCCATCGCGGCTTCATCCGGCCCAACGTTCTCGCGACGCGCGAGCATCCACACCAGTTCGGGATCCGAGGGCAATGCCACCGGGAAGGGGACCCAGGGTGCCTCGACGGCCTCCTCCTCCTCAGTCCCGGGCGGCTGCACGCGGATCCGATTGGTGATGGGGCCGTCGGGAAGATTGATCTCCACCTCGACGGCATCGCCCGCCTCGGTGGGGGTGACGGTCACGTTTTCCTCGCCGAAGTTGGTCGCGAGGAGGCTCTGGTAGTTGGCGACCGTTTCCGGTTCCAGGTCGGGGAGGGATCCCTCGGTGCAGAACTTCTCGAAGGTCTTGAGGGAATTCACCAACCGGAGTTCCCGCTCGACCTGCTCGTAGATCATCGTCGAAAGACGCGGATCACGGGTGGCGTGGGGCAGAACCTTCTGCAGCAATGCGAGAAACTCGAGCTCGCTCATTCCCTTCTTTTTCATGGCGGATGCGGACGGACTTCAGCGGTGTGGATCGCACTTTCGGGTGGCCGGGCGGGGATACCCTGGAAAACGCGGGGCGCGGTTCTCTCCCGCGCACCGAAAAACCGCAAGGGGATAGACGAGCGGTTCACACGATTCCTGTGCCTCCAATGGTAGGCCAGGCGCACCTCGGTGCGGCGCCGATCGCGGACGGGAATGTAACCTGCCGCGTCAAAATGGCGTAGAGAGCGGTGTATGACGCCTCTTCGCCTCCTTCCTCTCGCATGCACCCTCGGCTTCTTCTCAGCGCTGATGGCGCAAGCTCAGGTGGTCCTTGATTTCGACAGCTTGTCCGCCGAGCCCGGGGTTGCCACGTATGGCCAGTTCAGCGCCGTCAACGGCGGCAGTTCGACCGTGCTTGGGGTCACCTTCAACTCAACGGACTTCTACGTCGTGGGGGACCAGTATGTGGAGCAGTTCAACAACAACGGCGGGTCAAATCCGCTGCTTCACCCACAGACGGGACACTACGGCCTGTTCAACGCGTTCGGCCACGACGCGCTCACTCTGACCACAACGCGGGTCATGACCGAGATGTGGTTTGCCCGGCCCAACTTTGGAGGCGGATTGGATGGCCCGACGGGCATTACGATCAAGGCACTCAATGGCGCCACGGTGCTGGGTTCGGCCTCCCTGTCGCTGAGCGGTGGCACGATGCAGCGACTCGACACCACGGGATTCAGCAGCCTCTCCGGCATCACGGGGTACGAGATCGAC
>CANGMO010000102.1 GCA_947454295.1 Verrucomicrobiota bacterium
AGGCGCTGAAGCGGGTGGCCGAGCTCGACGTGCTCGATGTGGGCATCAAGGTGACCAGCGCGCTGGCCACGGCGCTCAAGCACGGGCTGCTCCACCTGGACATCAAGCCGTCCAACATCCTTTTCAACTCGGATGGCGAGCCCAAGCTGGTGGATTTTGGACTGGCCCGGAAGACCGACGCCGAGAAGGACAACTACGCGCCGGTATTCGGAACGCCATACTACATCGCCCCGGAACGGGTGCAGCAGACGGGCGAGAGTTTCCTGAGCGACATGTATTCGCTGGCCGGAACGCTCTATCATGCGTTGGTGGGCCACGTGCCGTTCGAGGCGCCCTCGGTGGATGAGGTGGTGGCGGCGCAGATCCACACGCCGCTTGTGCCCGCCCACACGCTTCAGCCGGACATTACCGTGCCGACGGGAGAGGCGCTGAGCCGTGCGATGGCCAAGAAACCGGAGGAGCGATTCCAGAGTTACGACGAATTCCGGATGGCCCTGGAAGCCGCGCGCAGCCAGTTGCTCATTCAGCAGCTCACCGGCCAGCCGACCGCGACCTCGCCCGCCCCGCGCGAAGGGCGGAGTTGGTGGCGCCGGGGCTGAGCTCGTTGCCCACTCTGAGCCATGACTCCTGAATTCGCCGATGCCACGCTGGTTCTCATCGGTCACGGCTCAACGCTCAATGCCGAGTCGGCTGACCCCACCTATTTTCACGCCGACATCCTGCGACGGCGTGGCGTGTTCGCCGAGGTGCTCACCGGATTCTGGAAGGAGCATCCCACGGTGGCCGGAGTGCTGCGCGGGGCGATGACGCCCCGGGTGTTCGTGGTGCCGCTGTTCATCAGTGACGGCTATTTCACCGAGCAGGTGATACCGCGCGAGCTGGGCTTTTGCCGCAATGGCCAGACCGATTTCCCGCGGGTGCAGGAACGCAACGGCCAGCGCCTGCACTACTGTGGTCCGGTGGGCACGCACTCCAGCATGACGGAGGTCATCCTGGCCCGGGCCCGCGAGATCATTGAGCGCAATCCTGGCGGTCCCGGCCTCCGTCCGCCGGCGGAATCCGAGACCGCATTGTTCATCGCGGGGCATGGCACCTCCAACAACGAGAATTCCCGCAAGGCCATCGAACAGCAGGCGGCCCGCATCGCCTCGATGGGCCGATATGCCGAGACCCATTCGGTGTTCATGGAGGAGTCGCCGAAAATTGGCGACTGCTATGCCATGGCCAAGGCGCCCAATCTGGTGATGGTGCCCTTCTTCGTCAGCGATGGCCTGCACAGCTATGAAGACATTCCGGTCATGCTCGGTGAGCCGGAGGGAGAGGTTCAGACCCGGTTGAAGTCCGGCCGCCCGACCTTTCCGAGCCCGGTGACCCGGCAGGGCAAACGGGTGTGGTATTCGCAGGGCATCGGCACCGAACCGCTGCTGGCCGAGGTGATCCTCGAGCGGGTCCGCGAAATGGCGACGCCCGCATGACTTCCTGCCTTCCCTGTACGGGGGCGCTTTCGTAGCTTTCGCCGGTGCACCTTGGCAACATCACCCTGGTGGGTGTCGGACTTCTCGGCGGATCGATCGGTCTCGCCGTGCAGCGGCGTGGACTCGCGACCCGGGTTACCGGCCTGGTGCGTCGCGCCTCGGCGGTCGACGAGTGCCTGAACCTCCGCATAGCCACCGACGCCACCCGAAATGTAGCCACGGCCGTTCGCGATGCCGACTGGATCGTGCTGTGCAGTCCGATCGGTCAGATGAAATCGCTGGTGCGCGATCTGCTGCCGTTTGTGAAGCCGGGCGTGATCATCACCGACGTGGGCAGCGTGAAGGCGTCCGTCGTGGACGAGGTGGAGCCGCTGGCCGCCGCCGCCGGGGTTCAGTTTGTGGGCAGCCACCCCATGGCCGGATCTGAGCGAACCGGCATGGCCGCGGCCCGGGCCGATCTGTTTGAAGGCATGGTCTGCGTGGTCACTCCGACTCCGCGAACGCCGCCGGAAGCGGTCCGTCGGGTCTCGGAATTCTGGAGCGCGCTGGGCAGCCGGGTGATCCATCTGGCGCCGGATCGACACGACGACCTGGTTGGACGCTCCAGTCATTTGCCGCACGTCGCCGCCGCGGGCCTCGCGAACTACGTCCTCAGCCCGGTACATCCGGCCGAGCAGGGCCGTTTGTGTGCGGGCGGCTTTCGCGACACGACACGCATCGCGAGTGGATCGCCGGAAATGTGGCGCGACATTGCCATGGCCAACCGGCGTCATCTGTCGCGCGTCCTCGGAGTTTTCCTTGAGGATTTGACCGAATTTCAACGGGCTCTCGACGAGGGAAATGCCGCGCTCGTGGAGGAATTCTTTGCCAATGCCAAAGCGCGCCGCGATGCCTGGCTCAAAGCCCAGGATCTGAAAGCTGGGGACGAGTAACCGCCACCCCACGTCAACGTCCCCCCCTTTTTTCAACGTGCCCCTGCCTGAACTGATCGAAATCGTTCCCCCGAAGTTGGGGAGCGTGGCCCAAATCACGGTCCCGGGATCGAAGAGCATCACCAATCGCGCCCTGATTCTTGCGGCGCTCTCCGCCGGCGTGACCACCCTTCGCGGGGCGCTCTGGAGCGAGGACACGGAGGCCATGGTGGATGCGTTGCGCGCCCTGGGATTCCAGCTCGAGGTGGCTCCCGACCCGGACGAACCTGCCAATCGTACCATGCGGGTGACCGGGCGTGGCGGTGTGGTGCCTCCCGGAGGCACGCGTGAGCACCCATTGGAATTGTTCGTGGGCAATGCGGGCACCGCGGCCCGGTTTCTTGCCGCCTTTGTGTGCCTGGGCAGCGGATTCTATCGGCTCAGCGGCGTTCCGAGAATGCACGAGCGCCCGCAGGCCGCGCTCTTCGAGGCGCTGCGGTCCCTCGGGTACCGCTTGGAGTCCGTCACCAACCGCCTCCCGGTGCTCATCGAAGGCGCCGGACGGCGGCCAGGACGCGTCACCGTTTCCGTCGAGGAAAGCTCCCAGTTCGCCAGCGCGCTGCTGCTGTCCGCGCCGGTGGGCGGATGGGAGGTGGCGGTGGATGGCGGAGACGAGGAGGAATTGCCCTATGTGGACATGACTCGCGAGCTGGTCGCGGCATTTCCCCGGTCGGGCGGCGAATTTCAGATCGAGCCGGATGCGTCGAGCGGCAGCTACTTCTGGGGCGCCCAGGCGCTCCTGCAGTCGATGACTGGAACGGCAATCGCCGTCCGCCATTGGCCGACCTCCCGGTGGCAGATTGACCAGCAATCCCAGCCGGTGCTCGCAGCCCTCGCAGCGGGGACCACGGGGGACATCTCGCGGCATCGCGATCTAGGTGACAGCATCATGACGGCGATCGTGGTCGCCGCCCTGACAGCGCGTGCTCCTGTGCGCTTCACCGATCTGGGCCGCCTCCGGTTGCAGGAATGCGAGCGCGTGAAGGCACTGCACGACGAGCTGCGCCGGTGTGGCGCCAAAGTGGAAGAGTTGCCGGGGGATACCCTCGTTGTGACGCCGGGGTGTCCGCTTCAGGGCGCGGTGATTGCGACCTACAAGGACCATCGAATGGCCATGTGTTTTGCGACCCTTGGCTTGAAAGTCGCGGGGCTGAAAATTCAGAATCCCTCGTGCGTGAAGAAGACCTTCCCGAACTTCTTTCAAAAGCTCCAACAGCCGCCTCCGCACGGGCTCGGCGTGGAGATCTGGGAATGTGATCCCAAGTCCCAACAGCGGCTCCGGCCGCTCACCAACCCTGATGATCTTTTTGCCGCGTGAGTGACACCCCAACCAACCGCGGGTCCTCGACCCGCACCGTCAACGGCCTGTCGCTGCCGCAGGTCATCGCCATGGATGGCCCGAGCGCGTCGGGCAAGGGCACGCTGTCCCGGAAGCTCGCCAAGGAGCTGGGGTACATCTACGTCGACTCCGGCGCCATGTACCGGACGCTGGCGTGGCACTGCCTGCAACGGGAGGTGCCGATCCCCACGGCGGATCAGCTGAACGCCACGACCGAGAAGCCAATCATCGCTGCGCTGCGTCGTTGGAAGTCGGAGTTGAAGCTGGTCAACGGAGCCCTTTGGCTGCACGTGGACGGATATTTCCCCGAGAAGGAAATCCGCACGGATCGCGTCGAACGCACGGTGCCGGTCATTGCGCAGATTGGGAAGGTTCGCGACTGGATGGTGGCCCGTCAGCGGGACTGCATGCAGTTCGGTCCGCTGGTCATGGAGGGTCGCGACATCGGGACCGAAGTGTTCCCGCTGGCTCCAGTGAAGTTCTTCCTCGACGCAAATCCCGAGGCGCGCGCGGAGCGGATGCAGGGGCGCGGGAATTCGGCCGGCACGGAGCGCGACCGTCTCGACATGAACCGCAAGAAGGGGGCGTTGATTCCCGCCCTGGACGCGCTGCGGGTCGACAACACCGGGCAGACGGTTGAGGAAACGTTCGCCGTCCTCATGACCCATGTTCGCGCGAGGCTTCATCTCCCGACCCTTGAAGACGCGAGCGTCAAACCGGTGACTGACTGATGCACCCGCTCCACCACCCCGGTCGGTTCCGTTTCCTGGCACTGGTTGCCTGGATTGGTTGGCTGCTGGGTGGTGTGGCGATGGGGGCCAATCCGCCCTCCCGGGCAGGTGAGGCGGCCGAGGTGGCGGTGATCTATTCGCTGCATTCTGCCGACTCCAAATCGGTGGCCCAGTACTATGCGGCCAAGCGCGGCGTCCCGGCGACGCAGGTCATCGGAATTAATGTGCCGGTGGGAGACAACATCACGCGGCCGGATTATGAGCGATTGATTCAGGACGATCTGATCCGCCAGTTCCGCGAGCGCGATCTCGTCACGTTCATGACCGACCTCCAGCCGTCGCGGCCTGGTCGGCCCGGTCGGTTGCTGTACCGGGCGATTTCCTCCAAGATTCGATACCTGGTCCTGTGCTGGGGCATTCCGTATCGAATCCCGCACGATCCCAATTACGACCCCAATCACCTCGACGAGATTTTCAAGAACCTGCCCGTCCATCTGCAGCGGGACGAGGGCTCGGTGGACGGAGAGCTTTCTCTGCTGCCCATTGCCGGTCGCACCAGCGCCTGGGGGCCGGTGCGCAATCCGATGTACGGGATGACCAATTTCTCGGTCATCCATCCCACCAATGGGGTGTTCATGGTCACCCGGATCGACGGTCCGTCGGTGGCCATTGCCAAGGGATTGGTCGACAAAGCGCTGATTGCCGAGCGTGACGGTTTGAATGGCCGCGCCTATGTGGATATGCGGGGCCTCACCGCCGGCTCCTACGTCCTGGGTGATCTTTGGATGACCAATGTGGCCACCGTCGCGCGCCGTCACGGATTTGAAACCGTGGTGGATGTGCAGCCGGAGACCTTCAGTGTCGCGCAACCTTTCGCCCAGGTGGCTGTGTACGCCGGATGGTATGCAGCGGCGTTTGACGGGCCGTTCCGGCTGCCGGTGGTGGAGTTCATGCCGGGGGCGATCGCCTATCACCTGCATTCCTACAGCGCTTATTGGGTCCGTTTCCCGGACAACAACTGGCTTGGGCCGCTGCTGGCCAAGGGAGCGACCGTGACGATGGGATGCATCGAGGAGCCGTATCTCGAGATGACGCCGAACATCGGCACGTTCATGGAGCGTCTCGCGGATTACCGGGCGACGGTGGGCGAGGCGGCGGTGGCGTCGCAGGCAGTGTTTTCGTGGCAGACGGTGGTGGTCGGGGATCCCTTGTACCGGCCCTTCGGTCGCAGCCAGGCGGAGATGGAGGTGGCGCACCGCTCCGAGCATAGCGCTGCGCTGGAATGGGATTTCTGGAAGAAGGCCAACCTGCAGTTGCTGGAAAGGCAGCCGCCCGATGTCGTCCTGCGCGAATTGCTCTCCCATCCGGTGGCCGCCAGGAGCGCCATTCTCGCCGAGCGGATAGCGCGGCTTTATCACGATGTCGGCCAGACGCGTGCGGCCGCGGAATGGGGCGAACGCTCCCTGCAGGCTGGAGGCTCGCCGCAACAGCGCGGGCAGCTCATGCGCATGCTCGCTGCCTGGCAGAGCAAGCCCGATCCGAAGGCGGCCATGGCCATGCTCGACCAGTTCGCACGGGAGTTCCCTGGGCATCCCGAGATCCTGATCGTGCTGAATCAGGAGCTTGAGCTAGCCAAGACGCTGAAGCGGAATTCAGACGCGCTGCGCATCCAGTCACTGATTCGCACACTGACGCCGCCACCGACCAACGCGCCCGCCCTGAAGGAGAAGTGAGCGGACACTGCCGCTGGCTCCGCTTCACGGGCGTCGGAACAATCCCGAGCGCCATTCCCGGTCGGTCTTCGCGCGAATCACCTTCCAGCCTGCAGCGCCATAGGCCGCCGCCACGCCGGAGAACTGCGTTGCGAGAATGCCGGCTAGCACCAGCGATCCACCCGGACGGACGTGGGCGAGGATTCGCTGCCGGTGCGCCACCAGCAGGTCCGAGATCAGGTTGGCGCAGACCACGTCGAATTGATCCCGCGTTTTTGCCGGGAGCTTTGTGACGTCGGCGATGTACGGGCGGACGGCCTTCCCGACCTCGTTCAGGGCGGCGTTTTCCGCAGTGATGCGGACGCAGTCGGGATCGAAATCAAAGGCCTCCACGCGGGCATAGCCGAGCTTCGCGGCGGCGATGGCGAGGATTCCGGATCCGGTGCCCATGTCCATCAGCGTCGGCGCCGGCTCGGCTTTACGCAGTGCGGCCACCTGCGTGAGGCAGAAGTTGGTCGTGGCGTGCTGCCCTGTACCGAAGCTCAATCCGGGATCGAGCAGCACCACCTGCTGCCCGCGCTTCGGCGCACGACGGCTCCAGGTGGGTTTCACCAAAAGGGATGGGCCAATTTCGATCGGCTTGAAATGGCGCTTCCAGGATTCACTCCAATCCTCCGGAGGCACGGTGCGAATGGACAGCCGTCCGGGCTGGAGATCGTGTCCGGCCGCACGCAGCGCGGAGATTGCCGCGGTGAGCCGCGCGCGGATTTCCGTCACGCCGGCCGCGGCAAGCGGTGCGTAAACACTGACCGTCGATATTCCGGTCGCGGCATCGGTATAGATGCCCGGCTGCTGGCCGAACTCCGACTCGAGCAGCGCGGACACCGCGTCCTCGTCCATGGGCGCCACGGCGATGCCGATTTGCCGGAGGGGTTCCTTGCCGGAGGATCCGGTTTTGGAACCGGAAGTGCGGGTTACGGGAGATCGCGCCATGGGGTGAAATTCAGGAGTTGGACTTCGTTTCGCAGGGTGCCGCCCTTGGTGACGCCGACGTCCACCCAGGTGGCGCCCGCGTAATCGATTTCCACGTGTTCGAACCAGCGGAGCGGCTGGCGGAGCAGCAACGAGAGCAGGCCCCGGATGACGCCGCCGTGGCAGAACACGGCCACCGTGCGACCGGCCGGGCC
>CANGMO010000103.1 GCA_947454295.1 Verrucomicrobiota bacterium
AGGAGGGTATCGGGCGCCGGCACAAGAAGGGGGCGGTCATCACCGGCTTCAGCGGCCAGGTGCATTTCATTCGCTTCGAGGATTTCCAGCGCGAGCAGAACTTCAACAAGCCCGGACTCCTGTGGTGCGTTCCGGACAGCAACAACGGGCAGTGAATCGCCGCCGTCAGCGCCGCGCGGCCGCTTCGAGCGACACGTGGATGGCGTCCAGCAACTGGGTGCGCGAATAGGGCTTTTGGAGAAACAGTTGGCGTTCCGGCCAGGTGGGGGTGCTGCCCGCGAGTTCGGCGCTGTAGCCGCTCATGAAGATGACCGGAAGCTTCGGATCGAGGCCCTGCAGGGCTGATGCCAGTTCGCGTCCCCCGAGCCCGCCGGGCATCACCAGATCGGTCAGCAGCAGCCGGATTGCGCCGCGGTGCCGTTCCCACAGCATGAAGGCGTCCGCGCCGTTTTCCGCTTGGAGAACGCGATAGCCTGCATGGGTCAGCATGGTCACGGTGGCCTGGCGCACCGCGGGATCATCCTCGGCGAGCAGGATGGTTTCTCCGCCGATCAGACCGGGCGTCCGCGCCTCCGTGGAGGCTGGAATCTCGGTCGTTTCCTCGGCAAGGGGCAGCAGGATGGTGAACGTGGTTCCCGATCCGACCTCGGACGACACGGTGATCGAGCCCCGGTGCTGTTTCACAATGCCAAAGGCCGTGGCCAGTCCCAGACCGGTTCCCCGTCCGGGCTCCTTGGTGGTGAAGAAGGGTTCGAAAATTCGGTCCCGATGCTCTGGCGGAATGCCGCTGCCCGTGTCAGTCACGGTGAGCATTGCATGCGGGTGGTTGGAGGCCGGGCGGTGGATTCTGGTGCGAATGGTCAACCGTCCGCCGCCGGGCATCGCGTCGCGTGCGTTGACCACCAGATTGAGCAGCACCTGATCCAACATGCTGGAGTCGCCGACCAACCGGAGCGGTTCAGGTCCCAGCTCGATCTGCAGCACGAATTCGCGACTGAGCAGCCGCTGCAGCATGGTGGCGATACTCTGAACCACTTCGTTCAGGTCCATTGGTTTTGGCTGCATCACCTGGCGCCGGCTGAACAGCAGCAGCTGGCGGGTGAGATTGGTCGCCCGCTCGGCTGTCCGGCGGATTTCGATGAGCGATTCTTCGACGTCCCGCGACAGGGGCCCGGAAAGCTGGGCGACCTCAGTCTGCATGTAGATCGCCGTCAGGATGTTGTTGAAATCGTGAGCCACGCCGCCCGCCAGCTGGCCGAACGCCTCCATCTTCTGGGAATGGCGCAGTTGATCCTCCAGGAGCCGCTGTTCCGTCACATCGCGCGCCACACCGAGGACACGCTCCACGACTCCCTCAGGGCCGCGCACGGGGAACGCCCGGTCGCGGATGGTCCGTACGGCCCCGTCGGGACGCAGAATCCGATACTCCTCATCGAAGGTGCCGGCGACCTGTCGCGTGTGGACCGCCTGGGTGATGCGAGCGCGATCCTCGGGGTGGATGGACTCGGTCCAGGAAAACGGGTTTCGGTAGAGACTGTCGACAGAACGTCCCCAGACCTTCTCGTAGGCCGGGCTGACGTAGATCATCTGCTGCTTGTCGGGAACGGTGATCCAGAACACGTCCTCGATGGTTTCCGCGAGTTCGCGAAAACGGCGTTCACTCTGCTGAAGTGCCTGCTCGGCATGCTTGCGGTCCGTAATGTCGACCCCGAACACCACCACGTGAAGCAACGCACCGTTGGCGTCCTGCAGCGGGCTGATCCTGGTGTCGATCTCGCGTCGCGTGCCGCGCAGGACGGCGACGAGATCGTCGCGAAACACCTCCCCGCGGGCGGCGGTGGCGATGGCCGCCTCAACGGGCGAAACGGATTCCCGTGCCAGCCAGCCAGCCTCCAGGAAGCGCTTTCCAACCACATCGGCGCGGGTGATTCCCATCGCGGCGAGGGCGGCCTCGTTCATCTCGATGATCTCTCCCTCCGGCGAAAGGACGGCGACGAAGGCGTGCTGCGAATCCAGGATCTGACGCAGACGGTCGCGCTCTTGTTGCAGGGCGGCGGCGGCCTGGCGTTCCTTGGTGATGTCGCTGATGGATCCGGTCAGCCGGAGCGGTTTCCCTTGCGGGTCAATCTCCACGGCCGCCCGGGAGCGCACCCAAAGGTAGCCGCCATCTTTCCGTCGCATCCGCATCTCCACCGAGAAGGGGTCACCTGTGTGAAAGCTCTGCTCCACGATTTTCCACACACGCGGGCTGTCCTCAGGATGAATCAGGTTCCGGACAGTTTCGATATGGGTTGAGAGGTCCCCGCGATCATACCCGAGCAGCTCGAGCCACCGTTCCGACAGGTAGTCTTCACCCGATTCGATGGTCCATTCCCAAAGACCATCGTTGGTCCCGCGCTCGGCCCGCCGATAGCGTGCCTCACTGCCGAGGAGGGAGGCTTCCGCCGCCTTCCGTTCCGTCACATCGCGGCCGTTGATGACCACGCCGCCGACGGCGGGATTCGCGATGTGGTTGCTGCCGGTGCCTTCCATCCATCGAAACCCGCCGCTCGAGTTTCGCACCCGAAGTTGCCATGGGGTTACGTTTCCTGCTGCACCGAGACATTGGGAAAAGGCGGCGCCGGCAGCCTCAATGTCCTCGGGCCATATGACCTCAATAAAACTGCGGTCCAGCCACTCACCGGTGCCCAGCCCGAGGATTCGTTCGAACGCCGGACTCAGATACCGGAAAAGTCCGTCCTCGGAAATGAGGGCAATCAGATCCGCTGAGTTCTCAATGAGGAGTCGGAACCGCGTTTCCTCCATCCCCTGTCTGGCATCGGGTGGCATTGGTTGTTTCAGGCTCGCCTCAAGCACGATCCGTTGTTGTTCCGATGGCAAGTCAGGATTCGGTGAACGCGGCGGTTGCGGAAGCCGCGTTTCGCTCATTTTTTCTTTGCCCGGAGTGGTGGATTTTGCGGCTCTTAGGGCATGACGATTTCCCGGACTCTGCTGGCCTCCGTGTTCCTGGCCTCCGCCGTTGCCGAGGCCGCCGAGTTCAAGGTCAACGGGAAGCGCTTCGTCGTGCCGGATGGCTTCGTCGTGGAATGCGTGGCCGCGTCGGAACTGGTTCCGCACCCCGTGAGCGCAAGTTTTGATGACCAAGGGCGCCTGTACGTCACGGATTCCGACGGCTCCAACGCCAAGCCGGATGAGCAGCTCAAGAACCCCGGAGCCCGCATTCTTCGTCTTGAGGACGCCAACGGTGATGGGGCGTTCGACAAGGCCTCGGTGTTTGCGGACAAGGTCATGTTCCCGCAGGGATGCCTCTGGCACGGCGGTTCCGTGTATGTGGCCGGACCGCCGAGCATCTGGCGGTTTACCGATGCGGATGGGGACGGGGTTGCGGAGAAGCGTGAGGAATGGTTCAAGGGCGGGTCACTCACCGGTTGTGCCAATGACATCCACGGACCCTACCTCGGACCGCAGGGATTCATCTACTGGACCAAGGGTGCCTTTGCCGAACAAACCAACACGCTGGGCAACGGGCGCATCCTGCAGGACAAGGCCGCCCACATCTACCGCATGAAGCCCGACGGGTCGGGGCTGGAGTCGATCATGTCCGGCGGCATGGACAATCCGGTGGAGGTCGCCTTCACGCGCGATGGCGAGACGCTGTTCAGCAGCACCTTCATCGACTTCACCCAGCCCGGCTTCCGCGACGGCATCGCGCATGCGGTTTACGGCGGGGCGTTCGGCAAGATCAATGACGTGATGGACGACCGACGGGTGAAGCGCACCGGTCCGGAACTCTTCCATCCGTTCTATCAGGCCGGTCCCGCGGCGGAATGCGGCCTGACCCGCTACGAGAGCGACGCCTTCGGCCCCGGGTATCGCGACAATCTGTTTGCGACGACGTTCAATCTCCACAAGGTCACGCGTCACGTCCTCCGCAAGGACGGCGCGACCTACGCGAGCACGGACTCCGATTTCCTGGTGTGTGACGACGTGGATTTCCATCCCACCGATGTCCTTCCCGATGCCGATGGCAGCCTGCTGGTGGTCGACACGGGCGGCTGGTACCGCCTCTGCTGCCCGAGTTCACAGCTGGCGAAGCCCGATGTTCTTGGCGCGATCTATCGGGTGCGCCGGGCTGACGCGCCGCATGCCAAGGCGGCGAATCCCGATTATGCCCGGCTCACGGCGGGGCCCACGGTTGAGATTCCCGATCAGACCGGGAAGTTTGACAATGAACTCTGGCAGTCGCTCGCCGATCCGGCCCTGTGGACCTCGCCGGCGCTGGCGGCCGAGATGAAGAAAATCAGCGCCGACCCGGAGCTGATGCACGCCGCACGGCGTGTCGCGGCGGCCGCAGGCGTGGCCCGGAAGCGCGAGGTCATTCCTCAGATCCTTGCGGCGGCCGGACACACATCGGATGCCTTCCTGACCCACGGCCTGATCTACGCGCTGATCGAGATCGCCGACCCCTCGACCACCCGAACGGGATTGAGGCATGGAACCGATCGCACCCACCGGGCGGCGCTGATCGCCTTGGACCAGATGGACGGTTCTGACCTGCAGGCAGCGGAAGTGGTTCCCCATCTCACCGCCACCGATCCGGCTCTCCGGCAGGCGGCGGAATGGATTGTGGGACGCCATCCGGAATGGGGGGCGGAACTCGCCAAGTGGTTTGGAGTGCAGTTGCGGACCGCGTCGGCGTCGCCTCAGGAACTGCAACGCTACCATGTCCAGTTCCCCGTGCTGGCCGGGTCGCCGGAGGGGCGTCTGCTCCTGGCGGAGACCACGGTGGAGCCCGGATTCGCCGGCGCCACGCGCGTTGCCGCGTTCGAGACCATGGCTGGCGCAGGCCTCAGGGAAGTGCCGGTCAGCTGGACCAATGCCATCCGCACCACGTTGCAGAAAGGTGCAGTGATGGTCTCCGGAAACTCCGGCAGCGGCGGCAAGGAGCCGGTCCTTCTCGCGTCAGCGGTGAAGGCGGCGCGAATGGTTCAAGGTGATGAGATGGTCCAGAAGTCACTGGTCGAGATCGCCCGTCAGGCGGGGCTTGCCGATGAGCTTCGACTGCAGGCCTATTCCGCCCTCCCGGCGGGCCGTTCCCTGACTCCGGCGGATGTCGCCTTCCTGGTGGAGTTGCTCGCCCCGGCGCGGTTGCCGGCGGTGCGTTCCGGTGCGGCCGGGGTGCTGGGCCGCGCCAGGCTGGATGAGGCGACCCGCGATGCACTGGTGACGGGCTTGAAGTCGGCGGGTCCGCTGGAGTTGACCCGGCTGCTCTCCGCATTCGACGTTGGCGGCGATGACGCTCTCGGTGCATCGGCAATCGCCGCGTTGCGCGAATCAAAAAGCGCCCGCGCGCTGCATCCCACCCAGATCCAGCCGCACTTCGCGAAGTTTCCCGAGGCCACAACCAACCGATTGGCCGAATTCCTGGCCACCCTGAATGCCGACGCCGCGAAGCAGGGGGCCCGGTTGGAAGCGCTGCTGACGGAGCTGCGCGCCCTCACCCCGGACGTTCGCCGTGGCCAGGCGGTGTTCAATGGCACCAAGGCATCCTGCTCGGCCTGTCATCGCATCGGATATCTGGGCGGACATGTTGGTCCCGAGTTGACCAAGATCGGTGAAGTGCGCACCGAGCGCGATCTGCTCGAAAGCATCGTGTATCCCAGTGCGAGTTTCGTGCGTAGCTATGAGCCGACCACCCTGATCCTCAAGGACGGGGAACAGGTGAACGGTATCGTGCGTCGCGAGACCGCCGACGAATACGTGGTAACCGTCGGTCCGGCGGCCGATCAGCACGTGCGGCGTTCCGACGTGATGGAGACCCGGCCGGGAACCATCAGCGTCATGCCGGCAGGACTCGAGGAACAGCTAAGCCGCCAGGAACTCGCCGACCTGTTGCACTTCGTGAAGACGGTGCGGTGGCGGTGAGGGCGGGAAGGTTGAAGGGCTGAAGTGTTGCGGCGTTGAAGGGTAGTGGCGTGCCTCGCCGCCGAGGCTGATTTCAATAGGTAGCGCGAACCTCCCGGGGGGCCGCGGCGCGTAGACCGCGCATGGGACGCCAGGGGCGTGGTGGAGCGCGTCCTTCCACTCGGCTAGACAGGAGCTTCCCCCTCCCGGTTGGCGCCCGGTTCAACTCTTCGGCTCTTCAACGTTTCAACGCTGTTTCGCTTCAACCACCGCCCCGCAATTCCCCAAACAAAAACCCCCTCGGCGGTATTGCCGAAGGGGTTTTGTGAAAGCGTTGAACGACGTCCGGGCTCAGTAGTCGCTCTCGGGTTCGAGAGGGGGACGGACGCCGTATTTCTTCTTGAGCGCCTCGACCTGGGCGAGGGGCTTCATGCCGCCCGTGCAGGTGGGGTCGCTGAGGGAGGCCGCGGCGGCCATCACGCCGGTCAGCAGGCAGCGCTGGAGTTCCCAGCCCTCGTGCAGACCGAACAGGACGCCGGCGCAGAATGCGTCACCAGCGCCCGCGGTGCCGGCGATATGCTTGTCCGGAACCTTGAGCGACGGCTGCCAGTGATCCTTGCCGTCGCGGGTGCGGGCGAAGCAGCCCTCGGGGAAATGGATGACCACGAGTTCCTTCACGCCGTGCTGCAGGATCGCGCCCGAGGCGTGACGGAGGGAAACGGTGTCGAGAACGCCTTCCTTGCGGATGCGGAAGCCGGTCACCTGTCCGGCTTCATACTCGTTCATGATCGCGTAGTCGCAGTGCTTGAGCGCGGGCACCACCACCGCCTTGAAGCGGTCGCTGGCCTCGCTGACCACGTCGATGCTGGTCTTGATGCCGGCGGCCTGCGCGGCGGCGAGCAGCTTGGCGGCGGGCGTGAGCCCCTCCTTGTTCACCGCGTCGAGCTTGTCGAGGAGCAGCAGGTAGCCGAGATGGAAGATGCGCGCCTTGACCTTCGAGAAGTCGATGTCCTTGGCGTCCCAGAGGGCGTTGGCGCCGCGGGAGTGGAAAAAGGTGCGCTTGCCGGTGGACTGCACCGTCATGACGTCCGTGTAGCTCGTGGTCGCCTCGGCGGTGGTCTTGAGCAGGCGGGTGTCGATCTTGTGCTTGGCGCAGTCGGCGATGATGGATTCACCCAAGGCGTCCTTGCCGACGAGACCGGCACCGCTCAGCGGGAATTCCGCGCCGAGTTTGGCGAGATCCAGCAGGACGTTGTAGGGGGAACCGCCCGTACCCTGGTGCTGGGACTTGATGTTGGCCAGCTGCTCGGCGGCTGGGTAGGTGTCGATGAGCTTGACCTGATCGATGATCCAATTGCCCGCGGCCAGGATGCCGGAGCGTTTGGATGCTGCGCTTGCTTTCATGCGTGTAGGGACGGGTACGCGGCGCTGGGGAATCCCGGAGGCGTTCGCGGTGTTAGGAGGCTAGAGCAATCGGGGTCCGGTGTCTCTAACGAATTCAACCCGACG
>CANGMO010000104.1 GCA_947454295.1 Verrucomicrobiota bacterium
AAAACTCACTTAAACGTCAGTTTTGCGACTTACGAGACGACGATTTGCCTTGCGTCACCTTCTTACGAGTCACGCTCAGCAACAGCGTTCATTAAGAACGAGATCAATTTACCCGCCAGAGACCGTATGACAATACCTTTTTAACGAAAAGTTTCACAACCACTCCAGCCCCCCTGTTTGCAGCCCTTTTCCCACTCTCGTTTTTAAATTGGGCCGCCATCCATTCCTTTATGCGGGAGTCACTTTGGAGGGCGGACCGTCTTGAAGAACCGGCGGGAAAGTATCCCCCTCTCGTTCGAGGGGGTTTGAGGCTCGGTCGCCGGGATTTCAACCGCCGTAGCGAGGATTATTCCGGGCGGAATACCAGCGTCTGGAAGTCGCGAATGCCGCGACGCTGAATCAGGGCGACGTACCGGGCACGACTGCGACCGAGAGTGGCTTCGATCTCCACTTCGAAGGTGGTGCTAAGGGCGGTAAATCTCGACTGAACTCCGAGCTGCCCGGCGGATATGGGGCCCAGGAGCCGGCCAATATCCGCATCATTGCGAGCCGGTTCATCGTCCTCGGTGCCATCGATTTGATCGGGGCCGGCACGGGTTTGCATCGCGTGATGGGCCAGCGTGGAATCCCCGCGCAGCACCACTTCCAGAACCGCCTCGGGCGCCGTATTGATGTTCACCCGCCCCGAAGAGATGGCGCAGAACAGATCGACCAGACCCACCGGGTCGCTTCCTGACGATCCGCCCAAGGGTTGTCCGAGGGGTGCCCTTGCCCCGGTTCGACGCCCATTCGCACTGGCACCCCCGAAGAACTGGGTGGGGGTGATTCCCTTGATCTTCAAGAGCTCGTACACATCGTCGATGGGCCCGTTTTTCGCCCGGTACGGAGGATCCAGCGACAGGTAGTACGAGCTTTCGGCTCCACCTCCGCTGGTCACGAATTCATCGGCATCGATCCAATCCCTGAGCGCAGCCGCAAGCACCTCTCCGCTCTCTCCCGGGGCGCCGGTGCGATTGAGCGCGGTTTCGAGCTGAACGGCATCCGCCTGGTTGATGTTGATTCGGCGCTCCTGATCGCGGATGCGAATGGTGACACGTCCTTCGCCGATCTCGACATTGCTGAGCGATAGTCCTTCCAGCGGATCGTCCACCAGATCTCTTGGTCCAACGCCACCGGCCCAACGTTGATTCAACCCGGAGAAGGACTGCTGGCCGGGAGCGCGCTGTTCCTGTGCCATGAACCACTTCGCATACTCCACCGCGGAAAGCCCGAGCCAGTTGAGCTCTCCAGATGCATCGGTTTGGAACGCCAGCCGGCTCTCCACCTTCATGGAATAGGTAAACGTCCCCACGATGATGGCCATGGCCATGACCATCATGAGCACGATGACCAATGCGATGCCTCGCTGTGCGGGTCGATGGCCGGGCCGCGTGGACACGTTGCAGGTCATCGGCGGACTCCCGGAAGCCCTGGGCCACCTGGCGCGCCTGGCAGGCCGGCGCCGGGCTGAACCTGCAGAGCCGAGGCCACCGCACTCGAAGGGATTTTGATCACCCGGGTAATTCGCTGGAGAGGCTGCTTGGAAAAACGTCCCGCCTGTCCAATTCCCAAGGTCATTCGCACCACCTGGGGCAGGCGGTTGGTGGCGAGCCACTCAGGAACATATTCCGCTCGCTGAATATCCCAGAACTCGAGTTGAAAGGCGCTCACCTCCCGCGCCAGCACGACCGGATGCGTTTCAAATTCCCCTTCGGCTGGTGCCAGCAGGGAGTTCTGCCGCAGCACCAGATCCCCTTCGTTTTCGATCGTGAATGTAATGCGCCGAAGGTGTTCTCCGTTGAAGTAGCCGCTTCCGGGAAACCCCTCAGAGACCATGGACGCCATGCTAATCGCGGCGAACGAGCCCGAGGTGTCCACGAGAAACGAATACAGTGGCGCGTTGGCCTGAAACAGCTGGGCTCCCATCAGGGCCGATTCAATGGACTGAACCGCGATCCGCGCCCGCTGAGCCCGTGCCGTGAGGCGCAGCGCCGCCTCAGTGCTCTGGCTGAGAATCCGCCAGGTGGAGTACAGCGAAAGCATCACCAGCGAGAAGACTGCCATGGCCACCATCACCTCGATCAGGGTGAAGGCGATGCGGCGCGGCGTCCGGGAGCGGAGTCGGGACGGCAGGCGGGATGTTGCGATTCGGGTCATCGGAGCTGGCGCTGCACGGACTCCGGCCGGTACAGCAAAATGCTCATTTTGGATTCAGTGGCCCTCGGATCGCTGGCCGACCAGACGGCAAACTCGACGCGGAAGAGGCCGTTGGTCTGCACCTGGATGATCTCCCGCTTCCACGCGTATCCAGGGTGAACGTCGCCAAAGTCCCCAGATTCGAAGCCTTCCTCGAGCCGGTTGGTGAGGGAAAGCTCGGCAGCCAGGCTGCTCGCATCCACATGCACGCGATCGAGCGCCCGCGCCGTGCGAATCCCGGTCGAACACATCAGCAGGATGCCCATGAGTGAAATGGCCAGCACGGCTCCGGCAACCACCACCTCAATGAGCGTGAACGCCTGCCGGCGGAGCCGAGGGGACGAACGGTGGACGTGACCCGATCGCCTCATGGCATCGCCTCCAAGGTTACCATGCCGGTGACCAGGTCGGAGTGGAAGCGCAGCATCTCGCGACGCTGCCACTGGATCTCGGCATCCAGCGCATCGCAGGTGCCGTTCGGAAAGAAGCGGACCGCCGCGGCTTCAGTGGTGCCGGCGACGGCATTGCGTTGATTGACCACGAAGGTCCGAAACGCGACGTCCTCGGGGAACGCGGATTTGAAAAAGCCGCTGGATCCCGAAGCGCCGGCCGGAGTGGTACCAAAGCCGGGTGCGGGGACCACCGAGACCACCGTGGTCTCATCGGTGGCCGCCACGAGGACGTCCATGGGGTTCCCGGTGAGCACCGCCCGGGCACGGGCCTCGCGACAGGCCTCCAGGAAGTCATTGGCCGCCCGGATCAGCGGAGGTTTCCGGGCCGCTCGGAAAGCGGGAATGGCCACCATCATCATCAGGGCCCCAATGGCGATCGCCACCATCAGCTCGATCAGGGTGAAGCCCGCGCGCCCCGCGCGGCGCCGGACTGGCGCGCTGGCGGCGGGAAGGGTCATCGCTGGATGCTCTGCGTGATCGCAAACATAGCGGACATCACGCTCATGAGCAGGAATCCGACGATGATCGCGATGCCGACGATCATGAGCGGTTCAATAAGATTGGTCATGGCGCGCAGGGCCAGGTTGAGATCCCGCTCGTAGGTTTCGGCGACGTTCTCCAGTGCGCCAGGGATGTCACCGGTCTCCTCGCCAATCTTGAGCAAATCGAGCATCAGCTGCGGAAACAGCCCGCTGCGGGCGAGCGGCTGCGCCAGCGTTTTGCCATCCGTGACCCCATCCCGCGCCTTGGCCACGGCCTCGGCGACCACGACGTTGGGCACGATCTGCTCCGTGATGCGCAGGGCCTGCAGCACCGGAACGCCGTTGCGCAGCAGGGTTCCCAGTGTTCGAGCGAACTGGCCGAACAGGTTCAGCTTGATTACCGCGCCGAAAATCGGAAGTCGCAGCGCGAGCCGATCAATGCTCCGTCTCCCGTCCTTCGAGGCGCGGTATCGACGGAAGAGCACCACGACGACGGCGCCAAGAATTGGAAAGAGCCACCACCAAGTGGTGAGAAACCGGCTGGAGCGAATCAGCAACTGCGTGGTGGCGGGGAGTTCGAGGCCGGGAATGCTCTCAAACAGGGTCATGAACTTCGGCAACATGACTGCCATGAAGAACACCACCAGAGCGACACCGACGGCGCACACCACCAGCGGGTAGATCATGGCCGACTTGAACTTCGCCTGCACCTCGGCGAACCGCTCAAAATGGGCCGATTGACGCCTCAGCACCTCCTCGAGGGCGCCGCTCTGTTCGCCCGCCCGCACCATGTTGATCACGATCGGCGGAAACACCTCCGACTGCTTGGACATGGCGTCTGAAAGAGAGCGCCCCTCCGTAACATCCTGCCGGAGCTGACGGGCCACCTCCGAGGGAATGCCCCTCGAAGTGATCGAAGTCATGCTCTGCAAGGCCATGGTCAACGGCATGCCCGCCTTGAGCAGGTTGGCCAATTGCTGGGTAAAGGTCGCCAGCTCCTGCAGCTTCGGACGCGGCCGGCGGCGGCGGAACAAGCGGGCCAAGCCGGATCCGGTTTCGGATGAGCCGGCTCCAAACGCCGGGCTTCCGGGCTTCGGTTTGGCTGCAGGGGGCGCGGATCCCTTGGTGGGTTCGACCTTCACCGGGATGAGCCCCAGCCGCTGCAGCTGGGAAACCGCGGCGGCGCGATCAGCCCCGTCGATGACATTTTCGACGAGCTCGCCCGATCGGCGTCGGGCTTTGTAGGCAAACTGGGGCATGACCGTTCGGAAATGGATAACCGGACGGGAGCAAAAGTTCCATGTCGGGGCCGAATTGGCTGGAAATCCCTCACCTTGGACTTCCCTCCCGCCACCCCGCCGGGCATTCTCCCCGACGTGAAACAGTTCGTCCTCGTCGCACTGCTGGCCGTTGTCGTCACCGGTTGCGCCCCGAAGTATGTCAATCTCACCTCGCGGCGCGTGCCGCGCACGACCGAGAGCGTCTATCCGTTCGAAGTCCAGTGGGACACCCCGCGCCGCAGCGGATCCAAGGCTGAAGTGAAGGCGTACGTGGTGGTCGACACCCAGATCTTCCCGATGACCAAGATCGCCAACACGGAAAACCGCTGGGAAGCGCAGGTCCCCCTTCCGACCGACAAGAGCTACGTCCCCTACCGGTTCAAGTTCGACTACGACTACCTCGGAAACACCGGTGTGGTCCACGCCAGCGACCGCTCGCCGGAGTACTACATCATCGTTCCCCGGAACTGAGCGTCCGCGCTGTGAACACGCTGGCACTCGTTTGCCGGCGACCCTGTTATGATCCGCGTCGTGTTCAACCCGACCGCGCGCGGAGACAAGGCACAGCAAGTCCGGGAGCAGCTTTCCCAGCTGGCCCGATCCGCCGGGGGGGAGGTTGCACTTCATCCCACCACCGGCCCTGGCACAGCTCCAGACATCGCCCGGGAGGCGGTGGAGACTGGATGCACAGTCCTGGTGGCTGCCGGTGGTGACGGCACGGTGAACGAGGTCTTGAATGGTCTCGCCACTGCCCGGAATGGCCTCGAATCCACCGCACTGGGCATTCTGCCACTGGGCACGGTCAACGTCTTCGCCAAGGAACTCGGAATCCCCTCCCAGCTGGAAGCCGCGTGGCAGGTGATCCAAAACGGTGCGGTCAGAAACGTGGATCTGCCGTTCGTCGATTCAATCCACGCCGGAAACCCAGCGCGTCGCTACTTCGCTCAAATGGCGGGTGCGGGCATGGACTCCGTGGCCATCGGACGCGTCCGGTGGGAGTTGAAGAAGAAGGCAGGGCAGCTCGCGTATCTCTGGGCCTGTGTGGAAACGCTGGGACAGCGGCAGCCGCGGGTTGAATTTGAAATCAGCGGAACCAAGCGGGTGACTCCGCTGGTCGGCATCGGAAATGGGCGTTTCTACGGCGGGCGATTCCCGGCATTTCCCAAAGCCCGACTCGATGACGGGTTGCTCGACGTTACGGCAGTACCGCGCGTGAACCCGCTGACCCTCCTCCGCGTCCTGTTGGCGTTGCAGCGCGATCGCCTGGCCGACTGCAGCGCGGCCCATTGTTTTCAGACCTCCGAGCTGCGCCTCCGTGCCACCGATGGAACGCCCTGGCACGTGGAGGGCGATGTCGCGGGAGACCTCCCGGTTTCGATTGGGATTCGGTCGCGCGCGCTGCAGGTGGTGGCACCCCCGGGGCTGAAGCTAAAGGGTTGAAGGGTTAAAGCGTTGAAGGGGACTCCGACGCAATCGCGACGGCGTCCTCGTTCGTTCGGAGTCCCGTCTTCAGGCGGTTCGGGTAGGCGCGTGTTGGGTTAACCAGAGGGGTGAATTCAACGCCTCTGCAGAATTCACCGTCCAACAGCAGAGGCGCGTGAACGCGGTACTCCGAGCGTGCGAGCAGAACGCCGCTCCTCTCTTAAACGCTTCAACCCTTCAACCGCAGCGTTCCACCTCACCCCGGCGGCCAGCTCAGCGGGCGCCCACCCAGAATGTGACAGTGCAGATGTGGCACGGATTCTCCGCCGTCCCGACCGTTGTTGATCACGAGTCGAAATCCGGAGTCTCCCAGCCCAACGCTTCGTGCCACCTCAGCCGCCTTCAGCAGGAGACGCCCCAGCAGCGCTTGATCTTCCGGCCCGGCCTCGGCAATGCGCGGGATGGGCTTCTTGGGAACGACGAGGATGTGGGTCGGTGCCTGGGGATGAATGTCCCGAAAGGCGAACACCAGCTCGTCCTCGTACACGATGTCGGCGGGAATCTGCCGAGCGATGAGTTTTTCGAAGAGCGTCATGAACGTGGAGATACCGCTGAATCGCGGTTTTGCCCAGCCAGCGAATCAACGCCAATCCGTTTCCCGCGAGCGAACGGCGAACGCGGCGTCAGCGAATGACCATCGCCGTCTTTGAGGCCCCCGCCTCCTGGCCAAACCAAGCCTGCAGGGATTCCACGATCCACGCCTGCATACGATCGCAGGCCGGGCACCAGTGCTTGCGCCCCACCAGTTGCTTGACGCAGCCGCGCAAGCCGCGGAACTCCAGGGCGCGGGGTTGATCGGCCAGCTGTTCCTTCAGGGTCTGGCGCAATCGTGCGAAAAATTCGAGTTCGCCCATCTTACCCGAGCCCGCTGCCAATGCCCGAAGATCGGACACACGCACGGAGTCGGCCACGCGCACCTCGGTGACCTCGGCCATGATGCCCAGGCCGTTCAGAACCTTGGCGAGTGCCTCGGCAAACTCGTTGATGGTGATCGAAGTCCGGCCCAGTTCCTCCTGAAAATAATGCAGCACGCCCAGCGCGGCGTTGTTCAGGAGTTCTGGGTCCACATGACCCACCGCCCCACCAACAAACTCCAACATCAGATCCTCCGCAGTGAAGGGGATGCTCCCTCCTCCAGGTTGCTGGATCAACAGGCAGTCCGCACGCAATTGGATCATGCTTTCTCCGGGGTTGGGGGTTCTTCGACGCCGTCAGGGAGCAGCGCCATCTGACGCTTGTCAGATGGCGGCAACGTGGCGAGCCGGTGAATTTCTTCCACAAACTCACCCACTTCCTGAAATTCGCGGTAAATGCTGGCGAACCGAACGTAGGCCACCGCGTCGAGAGCCCTCAGCTCGCGCATCACGCGCTCACCGACCTCCTTGGTGGGCACTTCGCGGTCAAATTTGTCGGTGATTTCGTCGACAATTCGCTCCGCCGCATCGGCCAGCGCCGGTTCGGATACCGGCCGCTTCTGAC
>CANGMO010000105.1 GCA_947454295.1 Verrucomicrobiota bacterium
AAAACTCACTTAAACGTCAGTTTTGCGACTTACGAGACGACGATTTGCCTTGCGTCACCTTCTTACGAGTCACGCTCAGCAACAGCGTTCATTAAGAACGAGATCAATTTACCCGCCAGAGACCGTATGACAATACCTTTTTAACGAAAGGTTTCGCAACCACTCCAATAACCCCTGTTTACAGCCCTTTCCTCACTCTCTTTTTTCTCAGACTGCCACCTCTCATCCGCTTCCGACCGAGTCGGTTTGAATGATTTGGGTGGCTCGCACCTCCGGTCCCACCTCCGGTCCCGGAACGACAGAAGTTCTGGGAAGAATCTCAGTCCCGATTCTGCCCCGAATGGCACCCTCCATTTTGAGGCCGGAAACACGGCGTTTTCACGGTGTTTAACCCCTAAGTTTCACGGCCCACAATTCTCACGGACCACTTCGGTGACTTCCGGAGGCGGTCGTCGCAGCGACCGTGGGCGCCTCAAGCATCCTTCCTCGAAGGGCTGTGGCCTCTCGGTTCTAGATTGGCAATTGGGCCCTGTTGTCCCGGGTTGAGACAATATTCGGGCCGCATTTCGGATTGAATCACCCCGGTCGGCTGTCGAGGGTTCTGCTTCATGAGCACTGATTCAAACCGCCCGGCAGCCTGCCCCATGTGTGAGATGTCGGAACTCTTGGAACACCCAACGCGTTGGGAATGTGTGACCTGCGGACACGAATGGGAGCGCGAAGCAGAACCGGAGGTGGCCGAGGGCCCGCGCGTGGTCAAGGATGCCCACGGCAACGTGCTGGCCGATGGCGACGTGGTAATGCTGATCAAGGATCTCCCGCTCAAGGGCTCTTCCCAGGTGCTCAAGGGCGGCACCAAATCGAAGCCCATCAAGCTGGTGGACGGGGATCACGAGATCTCCTGCAAGATCGAGGGCGTCGCCATCGGCTTAAAGGCGTGCTTCGTCAAGAAAGCGTGATGGCCGAAGCAGATTGCGTCCAACTACTCACAAAGTAAAAAGCCCAAGTCATTCCCGGGATCCGGGTCCGACTTGGGCTTCTTTTCGGGGCTAACTCGGGGAGGACTTCCGCGGCCCCCTTCCCTCAGGCCTTGCTGTAGACCTCGGCCCCCTTCTCGACGAACTCCTTTGATTTCGCCTCCATCCCCTTCTGCAGCGCTTCGGAGTCGCTGACACCCTGTTCTTCGGCGTATTTCCGAACGTCCTCGGTGATTTTCATGGAGCAGAAGTGCGGGCCACACATGGAGCAGAAGTGCGCGGTCTTGGCGCCCTCCTGAGGGAGCGTCTCATCGTGGAATTCGCGGGCGGTTACCGGGTCGAGTCCGAGATTGAATTGATCCTCCCAGCGGAACTCGAAGCGGGCTTTGCTGAGGGCGTTGTCACGGTACTGCGCACCCGGATGCCCCTTGGCCAGATCCGCCGCGTGCGCCGCGATCTTGTAGGCGATGACCCCATCCTTGACGTCCTTCTTGTTGGGTAGGCCGAGGTGTTCCTTGGGGGTGACGTAGCAGAGCATGGCGCATCCGTACCACCCGATCATGGCGGCACCGATGCCGCTGGTGATGTGATCGTAGCCCGGTGCGATGTCCGTGGTTAGCGGTCCAAGCGTGTAGAACGGCGCTTCCCCGCACCACTCGAGCTGCTTGGCCATGTTTTCCTCAATCAAGTGCATCGGAACATGGCCCGGCCCCTCGTTCATGACCTGCACGCCCTTCGCCCAGGCGCGACGGGTGAGATCGCCCTGCACTTCCAGCTCCCCGAACTGCGCGGGGTCATTGGCGTCGGCGAGTGATCCCGGACGCAATCCATCGCCGATGCTGAAGCTAACGTCGTAGGCGGCCATGATGTCGCAGATCTCATCCCAGTGAGTGTAGAGGAAGTTCTCGCGATGATGCGCCAAGCACCACTTGGCCATAATGCTGCCGCCGCGGGAAACAATGCCGGTCATGCGGCCGGCGGTCATGGGGATGAACCGGAGCAGCACGCCGGCGTGGATAGTGAAGTAATCCACGCCCTGCTCGGCCTGCTCGACGAGAGTGTCGCGGAAAATCTCCCACGTAAGGTCCTCGGCCTTGCCTCCCACCTTCTCCAGCGCCTGGTAGATTGGCACCGTGCCAATGGGGACCGGGGAATTGCGCAGGATCCACTCGCGGGTGGCGTGGATGTTCTTGCCCGTGGAGAGATCCATCACCGTGTCGGCACCCCACTTGGTGGCCCAGCGCATCTTTTCGACCTCTTCCTCGATCGAGGAGGCGACGGCGCTGTTGCCAATGTTGGCGTTGATTTTCACCAGGAAGTTCCGGCCGATGATCATGGGCTCGGCTTCGGGGTGATTGATGTTCGCCGGAATGATGGCGCGACCGGCCGCCACTTCGTCGCGCACGAACTCAGCGGTGATCTGCGCGGGAATGCGCTGCGGGAAGCGGCGGAACACCGATGGAGTGTACTCACTGTCGGCGCGCTGACTCGATCCGGCGTGCTGCAGGTGAAGGTCATCCCTGCGGGTCACGCCCTGAAGGTCCCGGAGGCGCGCCCGCCCCAGGTTCTCGCGGATGGCGATGAACTCCATTTCAGGGGTGATGATGCCCTGGCGAGCATACCAGAGCTGGGTGACCGGGTGTCCGGCCGAGGCACGCAGCGGGCGCCGGCGCTGACCGCTCAGGCCAGGAAACTCGACGAGCCGGTTCTTTTCCGCACGACTGGCGTATTCTGCATGCTTGCCCGAGAGGTAGCCGTTGTCCTGCGGCTTCACCTCGCGGCCGTCGTATTCCTGGACGTCCGCGCGGGAGCGAATCCAGTCGGACCGCAGCGCCGGCAACCCGGCCTCAACCGTGCCCAAAAACTCGGGATCACCCCACGGACCTGAGCAATCATACACGCGCACGGGCTCATTCGGCGTCAGAGCCCCGTCGCGTGCGCGGGTCGGGCTCACGGCAATTTCCCGCATCGGCACGCGAACTTCGGGATGAAGTTCGCCGGCAACATAGACACGGCGGCTGCTGGGCAGCGGCTCGCGGCTGCTGGGCTCAAAGGCGGATTTGGAGGCGATCATGGTCGAAAGTCCGGTCATCTGCAGCAGGGCAGGAAACTTGAGGACTGACCCGACGGGATCATCCACACGGACGTCCCGTCCTCTTCGCTCCCTGCGGCGGCATGACCCGCATCAGGTTCAAAGGGTCGCCCGACCTTTTCGGCCGGACCTCTCAGCCCATCGGCTCCCCTGCTGGCAACTCGTGACGCAGGATAGGGAGGAAGCCCGGCGAGTCAAGGAACCGGCCAGCCGGACGACGGCGACGCCGCACTCGAAATCCGGCCCCAAAAAGCCCGGCGGCCGGCTCCGGCATTGCCAACTCGGAGATTCTTTGAGCATTTCCCTTCCGAATCAGTCCACCCACCTCCATGAGCGCCCCTACCGCCTCCCTGCGATTCGCCATCACCCTCGCCCTCACCGTCGCCTCGGCGACTCTCCATGGAGCGCCCACTGCGGGCGCGTTGTGGACCGACAGCTTCGATCAGGCGAAGAAGACGGCCACGGCCGGCAAGCAGGATCTGCTGATGGATTTCACTGGTTCCGATTGGTGCAGCTGGTGCATCAAGCTACGCAAGGAAGTCTTCGATCAGGCCGCATTCAAGGCAGCGGCTCCCAAGGACTTCGTGCTCGTCGAACTCGATTACCCGCAGGACGACAGCAAGCTTTCAGCCGAGGTGAAGGCGCAGAATGCGCGGCTGCAGAAGGAATTCGCCATTCGCGGCTATCCCACCATCCTCCTCGCGGACTCCACGGGCCGTCCGTACGCCCAGACCGGCTACCAGGAGGGGGGACCGGAGAAGTATCTCACCCACCTTCAGGAATTGCGCAAAATCAAGGCCCAGCGTGATCAGGCCTTCGCGAAAGCGGAAAGCGCCACCGGGGTCGAGCGGGCCCTCCAGCTGGCCGCCGGCCTGAAGGCCATGGATGAGTCCCTGGTTGCCGCGCACTATCGGCCGGTCCTCGACGAGATCACGAAACTGGACCCCACGGACAAAGCGGAGCTCGCCTCGATCCGCTTCAAGGGCGACCTCGCGGGACTCCAGGAAACGCTCTCCGCAGCGGCCAAAGCCGGTGGTTCCTCCGCGGTACGCAAGCCGGTGGACGAATTCATCGCCGGCCATCCCAAGATCACCGCGGAGCAGCGCCAGGGCACCCTGATGGGGCTGCTGAACTTTTATCGCCCGCCGCAGGACAATGACACGGTGCTCAAACTGATGGATGAGGTGAAATCGCTTAAGGCTGATTCGCAGCTGGGCCAGCAGGCGGCGGCAATCGGTGAACGGGTCCAGAAGATGAATGCCGAAGCCAAGGGCGCCACCAAGCCGGCGGCCGAGGCGAAGTAGTCCACCGGAAATCCCGGGACAGAAACATGGAACGGGCCGATCCAGTTGGATCGGCCCGTTCCATTAGTCCATTAGTCGTGGGAGCGACGGTGAACGATCCGTCAATGCAGCTTCCGGATGGCTTCCTTCATCTCATCGAGGTGCACCTGGGCGTCGCGGCTGTCGGTGACGTGGGCAACCTTTCCGACCTTGTCGATTAGGAAGCTGACCCGTCGGGCCATCGGCTTGTCGGGCATGCGGACGCCGAAGGCATCGGCAATCTTTCCTTCGGTGTCGACGAGGAGCGGGAAGTTCAGGGAATACTTGGCGCGAAATCTCTGATGGCTTTCCGCGGAATCGAAACTGACTCCGACCACCTTGACCCCGTCCTTCTGAAGGTCGCCCATGCGATCCCGAAGTCCGCAGGCCTCCTTGGTGCAACCCGGGGTATCGTCCTTGGGATAGAAATAGAGCAGCACTGCCGATTTACCGGTTTCGGCAGCGAGCGTCCACGGCTTGCCATCCTGATCGGGACCGGCGATCGATGGAGCGCGGTCACCCACTTGGGGGACGGCGGCCGAGAGCATCCCGGCGAGCAGCAGCGAGCCGGCGACAGAGCGCAGCAAGGAAGGAATCATGGGGCGAATTTGCTCAGGGACGCCCTGGAGGTCAAAGGCAAGTTCACAAGCCTGCACCGCGCGGCTCCAACCAGTTTCATCGCAGCAAATTGCCCGACTTCGAGGACACACATCCTTCACATCCAAGGCTTGTGTCTTGCCAACACCTTGGCCAGTGTTGCCGCACCGTAACGCATCCCTAAGTCCGATGAGCGACTCCCAACAGCCGAAGGTGGCGGCTACCCGACGCAAGAACCGGTTCCGTTTTTTCGGAACTCAGAATTCATCGCGTCGTCGCGGACGTCCGGGTGGTGTCCGTCGCTGGCTGGAACGGCTTCCCGATCACCTCGTCGACCGGAAAATGAACGCCTATCAGGTGGTGGCCCTGATCCTCGTGGGGCTGCTGGTTTACTTCGTGCTCATGCCGCTCATGGGCGACTGGAATCCGGCCGCGACCAACGGCGATTAGTCGTGCCGGTTGGCGTTTCGGTTGGCCGCCCTTCGCGCAGCCCATTCCGGATTCATCCCCGGAGGCCCCCTTGGCGCTATGGACGTTTCCAGTCCGGAACGGCGGCCAGCACCTCCCGAAGGGACACTTCGGCTCCGTCACGTCGCTTGCTTTCGTCAGCAGCCTGCATGAAGGCGAAAATCTCCAGGGTTTCCTCCGGCGAAACCGGGGACACGCCGGTCTGAAAGAACTGAATTGCAGCGGCGACGAGCGGTGCATAGCCCTCGTATGCGCCAACCTTGAGTGACCCTTTGGTTCCCTCCGCCATGCCGGAGTAGCCTTCGATTTCCCGGAAGGTGCCCGTCCGTCCACCTGGCCAGTACCCCGTGACTTCAATGGCGCCGGTTGCCGTGCGGCCCCGCTTCACCCGTTCGCAGCCGGTTCCCATGACCGTGAACAGCGACTCGCACCCGTGCACGCCATACCAGAACAGGTCAGGATGGTGGGGCTCCAAGTGCGCCGGCGACCCGCACCAGACGTTGGTGACCACTCCAATCGCCCCTGCCCTGGCGGCGAGCGTGTTGGTGGCAAAGCGCAGGGACGATGCGGTGAACACCGGAACTTTGGCGGCACGAGCGAGGTGAAAGATTTCCGCGGCGTCGGCCAAGGTCCCCGCGACCGGCTTGTCGATGAACAGGGGCTTTCGTGCGGCGATCACCGGCCGGGCCTGAGCCAGGTGCGGACGTCCGTC
Source organism: Verrucomicrobiota bacterium (assembly GCA_947454295.1). Taxonomy (GTDB): domain Bacteria; phylum Verrucomicrobiota; class Verrucomicrobiia; order Limisphaerales; family UBA9464; genus CAIVQB01. The sequence goes on from CANGMO010000105.1 coordinate 6,169, forward strand.
CACGCTCTCCAGAAACACCACATCCACCCGACGGCAGAGCTCCTCGATCGAATCAACCATGGCCACCCCGTGCTTGTCGCGAAGCACGCGGGTGTACTCCTCCACGCGCGACCAACTGGACTCAATGTCCGGACTGCCACCCTTGAACGCGGCAACCACCCGTGCCCCGGAGACGTGATCCTTGGCGTTCGGATTGTTGAGAATATCGGTGAAGGCGGTGGCGTGCGAGGTATCGAGCCCGATCATGCCCACGCGCAGATCCGCAGCGGCGGCCGACCATGCCGACGCCACGGAAACGAGAAGAGCCACGGTTCGAAGCACAGGCGATTGGGGCATGCGGTTGTTTCCTCCAGAAGTCGGATCCTGGCAATGCCAGACTCGATCCGATGGGTTGACGCCTATGGGCTCGTCCGTTCAAGCCGCGGAAGCGCGGTCAGTTCAACCCGGACCAGTCGATTCGTGACTTCCAGGTCGGCGGGCAGAAACCAGAGGCCACGGCCATCGGCATCAGGAGACATCGCTTCCCGGGCGAGTTCCATATCCCGCCACCTCGGAACCACGCGGGCGTCGACGGTTGCCTTCGGATTCAGGAAGTCAGAGTAGATGAGCAAACGGCCAAATGGCGGGGCATTGGTTCCGGAACGGTCCAACGACAGCCCCGAAGCGTAGAGGCGCCCGTCCTGCCACTTCCAATCCTGAACGGCCACGCCGGCCGCCACAGCCGCGATTCCCGGGCCCAGTCCACGCGACATGAGGGCATCCCCGTTCCAAAGGAATTGCCGCCCCCCCTCCATGGACCATCCGTAGACGGTCTCGGTATCCCAGCTGGCCCCAAGGAGGATCCAGCCGTCGTGAGCGGATCCGGCCGCCCCAACGCGCATCACCGCCAACGCCCCCACATGATCGGGAACCGGGAACTGGATTTCGGGAACTGGGTTGGAGGTTCCAGCCAGGGCCTTCAGGTCGTAGGCCGCCACCACGCTTCGACCTCGTCGACGCGATTCGGCCAGAGGAATCCAAAGCCGGTTGCCATCCGACTGCATCCCGCCGGCGTGATCGAGAGGCAGATCGTTGGACGCGGTGCGGCTCACCGACAACTCCCCGCAATCCCAGATTGCGGCACCGGGAGTCCAGGCGAGCAGCAGCGCGGAACGCGGACGCACATCCTCCCGCCGGGCAGTCACCCACCAGCGACCCGAAGCCCAAACCAGGCCCTGGGTATGGGCCCTCATCGCT
>CANGMO010000106.1 GCA_947454295.1 Verrucomicrobiota bacterium
CGCGCTTTTCGCGCCGCGGCGCGATAGGGTAACCCGATGAAATCGCGTGCCACGCAGCCCGTCGCCCTCACCATTGCCGGATCGGATTCCGGCGGCGGTGCCGGCGTGCAGATGGATCTCAAGACCTTTGCCGCCCTGGGTGTCCACGGCACCTCGGCATTGACCTGCCTCACGGCGCAGAATCCCGATGAAGTCGCCGCGGTTCATGCCGTTCCCCCTAAGTTTCTGCAGGCGCAGTTGAAGACTGTGTTTGGCGGCCTCCGGCCTGCCGCAGTCAAGACTGGCATGCTGTTCAATGCCGCCCTCGTGCGCGAGGTGGTGGCCTTTTGGAAAAAACTCCCCGCGAAGTCCCGTCCAGTCCTGGTCGTGGATCCCGTGATGGTGGCCACCAGCGGCGCGAAGCTGCTTCAGCCGGCTGCGATCAAGGCCCTGCTTTCAGACCTCCTTCCGCTCGCGACGCTCGTGACGCCGAATCTCGACGAGGCGGAAATCCTCGTGGGGCGTCCGTTGAAGACGGTGGACGATCTCCACGCAGCCGCGGTGCAGATCCGACTTCAGTACGGGTGCGCCGCTCTCGTGAAGGGCGGGCATCTCCGGGGGACGCGCCAGGCCACGGACGTGTTTTTTGACGGCGAATCGGGGCTCACGCTGTCCGTGCCGTTTGTCCGGGGTGTCGCCACCCACGGCACCGGCTGCGCGTACTCCGCGGCCATCACCGGCTATCTCGCGCTCGGGCTTCCCCTTCCTCAGGCCGTCGAGATGGCCAAGACCCACATCACTCAGTCCATTTCGCAGAGCGTCCGCATTGGAAAATACACCACGCTGAATCCGTTCTGGAGCTGATCCTACTCCGTGTCGCCCCGGGCGGGATCACCGTTTTCGAGCCAGACGGAGTGCGTTGCCGATGACGATCACGTCGCTCAGGCCCATCGCGGCGGCGCTGAGAAGGGGACTGAACAACCCAAGCGCGGCCAGCGGAACGAAGGCTGCGTTGTAGAAGAAGGCCCAGAAGAGATTCTGATGAATCACCCGGAGCGTCTGTCGCGACAGCTCCAGGGCCACGCAGACGGCGGTGAGATCGTGGCGCAGCAGGACGACATCGGCGGCCTCGCGGGCGACGTCGGTGGCGCGGGAAACGGCGATGCCGAGATCCGCCTGGGCCAGCGCCGGGCCGTCGTTGAGTCAGTCTCCGACGAAGGCGACTCGCTCCCCGCGACGTTGCAGCACCTCGATGGCCGCCGCTTTTTGCTCGGGTCGCACCCCGGAGGTCAGCTCCCCGTCGCGCAGACCCAGCGAGCGAGCGACCTGCTCCACTGCCTGCGGTTGATCCCCGGACAGCAAATGCACCCGCATACCGCCGGCGCGCAGGCGATCGATGACTTCGCGCGCCCCGGGCTTCAGTTCATCGCGAATGCCGTAGGCCGCAATGACCCGAGCATCGCGCGCGAGCAGCAGCACGCTGGTTCCTTCAGACGCTTGGTGGGTCAGGAATCCGTCAAAGGTGCCCAACTCGACTCCGGCTTCCTGGAGCCATGAGGGTGAGCCGAGCCGGAGAAGACTGTCCCCTTGGCGGCCCTCAACGCCGCAGCCGCGTCGTTCGCGCCATTCGGAAAGCAGGTTGGATTCGCCCGTGGCGATGCCGGCAATGGCGCGGCTAAGTGGATGCGAGGAGGGGCGGGCGAGTGCGGCCGCGAGTGCGTCGGATTCCGGGGTGTTCCCGTCCGCCCGGGACACCACCCGCGGCGTTCCTTCGGTCAGCGTGCCGGTTTTGTCGAAGACCACGGTGGTGATGCGACCTGACTTCTCCAGCGCGGTGGCGTCGCGAATGAGGATGCCCTGTCGCGCCGCCGCGTTGACGCCGGCCATCAGGGCTGCAGGTGTGGCGAGTCCCATGGCGCAGGGACAGGCGACGATGAGCACGGAGGCAAAGATGGTAAACGCGGCGGCGAGCGGCGAATCGGGCGCGTGCACGTGCCAGAGCATCCGGCTGAGCGTGGCCTGCAGATCGCGTGCCGGCTCGAAGGCGAAGGCCCATCCCAGCGCGGCGGCGAGCGCGATGACAATCACCACCGGGACGAATACCGCGCTGATGCGGTCGGCCAGCCGCTGGATGTCGGCGCGACTGGATTGGGCCCGCTGAACCGCGGCAACGATGCGCGCCAGCGCGGTTTCAGAGCCCACCGCCACCACCCGTGCCACGAGGCGTCCGGAGGTGTTGACGGTTCCGGAATAGATGCGCGCCAGCGGTCCCTTCACGACGGGCATCGATTCTCCCGTGAGCATCGATTCATCGACCGCCGACTCGCCTTCGATCACTTCGGAATCCACCGAAACATGGTCGCCAGGCCGCAGGACGAGCACGTCGCCCGGCTGCAATTGACTGGCGGGAACCTCGACCTCCGAGGTCGTGCCGTCCGGCGCCACGCGACGCGTCCGCGCCGTTTCCGGTGCCAGAGTGAGCAGGGCGCGAAGCGAATTGCCGGCGCGCGCCGACATGCGCGCCTCCAGCCAATGGCCCAGGCTGATCAGGGTCAGAATTCCCGCCGATTCCATGAAGTACACGTGGCCCGGATTGCCGCTGGCGAGGATCCACAGGCTGAATCCAAACGCGGCGGTCGAGCCGAGTGCGACGAGGGTGTCCATGTTGGACTGCCCCACTCGTGCGAGCCGCCACGCACCGCGATAGAATCCCGCGCCGACGACAATTTGCACCGGCAGGGCCATCAGCAACGCCGTGAGGCGGTAGCCGGGGGTCATGCCCAACCCCAAGCCCCATTCCGCGACCATCATGGCCAACGTCACCGGCATGCCCAATCGGACGGCGCGCTGCCACGAGCGCTCGGCAGCGGATTCTGCGGGGGGAGATCCGGGCGAACCTTCCTCTGCGGATGGGGCCGCGGGGAGGGAGGCGGCATATCCGGCGGCGGAAGCCGCGGCGATGAGTGCCGGTGCATCCGGTGTGGCGCCTGGAAGCCACGAGACCACGGCGCGCGCGGCATCGAGTTCCACCCGCACCCAGGCCACGCCCGTGACTTTTGCCAGGGCGGTCTGCACGCGGTTGGCGCAGGCGCCGCACGTCATGTCCTCCACGCGCAGACGCGTTTCCGTCGCGCCCTGAGTCGCAGGCCGCGGCGGAGCTGGGCGGGGCTTGAAGGAGATGGGAGCGGAACCCATAGCTTAACCCTCAGGCGTTGAAGTGGGGCTGGCAAATCTTTTGCCCTACCCCCACGACTTGGCAGAATGCCTTCGATGACTGTGCGGAAGCGATTGCTCATGCGGCTGGCTCTGGCGGCAGCCTCTGTGTTTTGCCTTTGGATCGTGGTTCCCATGAGCGTCACGCTGACTTCGGCGTGGTTCCAGGCCCGCGCCTCGGTCGATTGGCCCAAGGTGCCCGGACGCATGATCAGCGGATCGATTGATCATCCGTTGCACCAGCCGCGGAACTACACGCTGCAGTTCCGCTACGAGTTCACGGTGGACGGGAAGCGTCATGAGGGAACCCGGATCAATGCGGGGGATGTCATGGATACCAGTCGGTTCGCCGAGCTTCAGGAGCGCTATGCCGCGGGCCGGGTGGTCTCGGTAGCTTATGACCCGGCGGATCCGTCGCGAAGCGTGCTCGAACCGGGGGTCACGCCGGGGCACCGGTTCCTGTTTCTGGCGCCGCCGGTGATCTACGGCCTGGCGGTCCTGTTCGGCTGGGTTGCGTGGCGCGGGGTTTGATTCGTGGAGTTGGATTGGCCCCGGGGTTGTCCTCGGCCGCTGGCGGCGTATGCTTGCACGCATGACCCGTCAGCAAGTGCTCGACCTCTACTTCATGGACGCCCGCTGCAAGCTCATCGAGCTGGCGGCGTTTCTCGACCGGGTGGACCGCGGGACCGGCGACGCGGATTTTCGCCTCACCGCCTTCCGCGAGGCCATGAAGCATCTCGCAGACGGCGAGCCCAAGCGTGCGGAAGCCGTCCTGCTCTCGCTCAGTGATCCCACCATCGAACCCATCGCCAAGGCCCCTGGAAAAGGCGCCGTGGGTGCGTGGCCGGGACGGGCGTGACCGGAATCAAGCCCATGCCCACCAAGTCCTCCAAATCCAAAACGCCCCCGCCGGCGGTTCCCATCCGACTCGTTTGCAGCGGGTGGCCCGACCATGGATTCGAAGGCTTGGGATTCGGCCGCAACATCCGGGTTGAGATGCAAACCCGTGACGGTCACGAAGCAGGAGGCCCGGCTGCCGGGCAGGGACACCAGTGGACGACCCAGGTTGTCGTGAAGCATCTCGAGGATGGCGCGCTGGATTTCTCCGGTCCCACCGTGCACGGAAAACGGGGCGAGCGTTTTTTCTACCTGAGCTGGTCGGGCGAATCCGGCGGTGTCCGGGTGATGTTCCGTCGCCTCAAGATCCACCTGCGTGACGTGAAGCCGGCCCAATGGAGCGCGGTGCTGCGCCCGGGCGTTCGAAAATTGCTTCAAGCCCGTGTGCATGCGGTGGCGAAGGACGGCGGCCCCGCGTGCGCCTCCGTGCCATTGCTGGATGGAGGCTGGACGCTGCACCCCATCGAAGCCTGATTCACCGTTCACCGATTACCGATCACCGTTTACCGTCACAAACATGCGCTACATCGAACCCCACGGTCACATGGTCAGCCGGACCACGGATGACTATCAGGACATGGTCACCGCCGGCTGTGCTGCGGTGTGTGAACCGGCCTTCTGGGCGGGATTCGACCGGTCCTCGGTGCACGGGTTCCGCGATTATTTCCGCCAGCTCACCGAGTACGAGCCGGCGCGGGCCGCGAAGTACGGCCTGCCGCACTACTGCTGGCTGTGCATCAACCCGAAAGAGTCGGAGGACGTGGCGCTGGCGACCGACGTCATCGGAATCATCCCAGAATTCCTCAAATGCCCGACCGTCCTGGGCATCGGCGAGATCGGGTTGAACAAGAATTCACGCAATGAAATGAAGGTGCTCGAGATGCACGTGGATCTCGCGGCCCGACATGATCAGCTCATTCTCGTCCACACGCCGCACCTGGAGGACAAGCTCAAGGGAACGAAGCTCATCCTCGACGTGCTGAAGGCCGATTCGCGGATACGCCCGGAGCGGGTGCTCATTGATCACGTGGAGGAGCACACGGTGCGCATCGTGCTGGACCGTGGTCATTGGGCGGGCATGACGCTGTATCCAATCAGCAAGTGCACGCCGGCCCGAGCGGTGGACATTCTCGATCAGCACGGCAGCGAGCGGCTCTGGATGAATTCGGCCTGCGACTGGGGAGAAAGCGTCCCACTGGCGATTCCCCGCACCGCCCTGGAGATGCGTCGTCGCGGGTGGACCGCGGAGGCCATTGATCGCGTGGTCTACCAGAATCCCGTGCGATTCCTCAGCCAGAACCCGCGGTTCAAGCTGACGCTGTAGGGTCGCACCTGTCATTGGCGCCAAGCTTTCCCGGTGGCGCGAGGCTCCTGCCGTCGCGCGGCTACAGGGGCACGGTCAAACTTAGGCAAAATGCGGGTGGCAGGGGTGACGTCGAACCCGACAGCGTCCGGCGTCATGAGCGCCGCGTTTCATCCATCGCCAATCCCGTCGCAACCCGCTAGCCTTCATTCTGACATGACCGCCCCGGCAATTCCGGTACTCACCACCGATCCGATCAACGCCCAGATTCTCGCGGTCAGCGAGGATCAGATTCAGGGCTTTCTCCGCCATCCGCTGGATGAAATCAGCCGCTTGTCGGGGGTCCCGCTCGACACGGTGATCGAGCGTCTGCGCGCGCTGCTGGCCGCGGGCACGATCCGCCGCATCCGCCAGACCCTGCTGGCCACCAATCTCGCCGACGGGGCGCTCTGCGCCTGGGAAATTCCGCTGGAGCGCACGGATGCGGCCTTCGAGTACATGTTCAACCAGGATCCGTTCAGCGGCCACGTGGTGGTGCGCTCGACCGATACGGCCACGCATGGTTCGACCTACCGCCTTTGGACCACGCTCAAGGTGCCGCAGGGTTTTTCGCTGGAAAAGCACGCCGAGGTGCTCCGCAAGAAAGTGAATGCGGAACGCTTCCGCCTGATGCCGGCGAAGAAGCTGTTTGCGCTGGGCGTGGGTCACGTGCGTCGTCGCGGCATGGAGCCGGGCAGCCGCGCTGATGAGCTTGCCGAGGCGGTCGACGTGAACGTGGTGCATCTCAGCGACCTCGAGTGGCGCGTGCTCACCGCCTTGAAGCGCGAGTTCAAACCCGAGGAACTGGTCCAGGACCTGTGGGCCGCCCGGGCCGTCGAGGCCGGGGTGTCCCTGGAGGAATTCTGCCGCATTGCCGAGGACTTGAACGGACGCATGGTGATCGGGCGCTTCAGCACCTTTCTCGAGCACGTGAAGACGCTGAACACGGGGGAGAAGGTCACCAAGTTCAACGCGCTCTTCCACTGGGCGGTCCCGCCCGGACGTGAAATGGAGGCCGGCCGCGAGGTGGGGCGTCACCACATCATGACCCACGCCTACTGGCGCGAGGGTGGTCCCGAGTTCAAGAACGTGAACGTGATGGGTGTGGCCCACGGGACCGACCGTGACGTAGTCCTGGCGCACAAGGCGGCCATCGACCGGCATCTGGAGGAGGCGGGCATCCACATCAGCTACACCAACGTGTTCTGGGGCGGCCGCAGCGAGATCAAGCCCAGCGAAATCAGCCCGTTCGCCTATCGCGACTGGTGCCGGTCCATGGGCATTGATCCCGAAACGATGCGGGCCTGACGGCCGACAGGGGGATGGATTTGGCCGGAATTCGGCTGTATTTCCGCTCTGGCTCATTGCGACGACCCAGGGGCTTTCGTAGCTTGGCGGCGTGGATCCTGTTCGCGCCCCCATTCCCGTATCGGCCCCAACGGCCTTGGTTGCGCTGTGTGAGTGGTGCGCCGGAGCGATCGAGGAAGTGTTCCAGGTCGTTCCACGGCTGCTCGCTTTCACCCTGATTACCGGCGGCACCCTGATCACAAAAGCGGGTCAGGCACGGGGCGTGATTTACCCACTCCTCACGCAGCAGTTGTTTCGTACCGGAGCGCGTCTGGTCCCCCTGGTTTGCCTGCTCGGGCTCATGCTCGGGGTTGTCGTTGTGGGGCAATCGATCGCCCTCTTGCAGAAATTCGGTGCGGCGAAGCTTACCGGAATTCTTCTGGTGACGGTGGTAATCCGGGAACTCTCTCCGCTCATCGCGGCGCTGACCGTCCTGGCGCGTGTGGGAACCGCTTCGGTGGTGGAACTCGGAACGGCGCGGTCTCAAGGCGAAGTGGAAGCGCTGGAGTCGCTTGGTGTGGATCCGATCCACTATCTCGTGGTGCCCCGGGTGATTGCCTACACGGTGTCGGTCATGGCGTTGTCGGTGTACCTGGTGCTCACAAC
>CANGMO010000107.1 GCA_947454295.1 Verrucomicrobiota bacterium
GGCGACGCACGCTGCGGGCCCACTGGGCGGCAACCAGAATCGCGACGGCGCCAATCGCCACGTTGGTCGAGGTTTCGGGAACCACATCCGCGTAAGCGGAGCCCACCTTGATCTCGTCGACGCTGAACGCGAGGTTTCCGGCAATCGACAGCGCAGTCACGGTGCCCACGTCAAAGGTCTTGGTCGCATTCGCCGCGCCTTCCGTCGAGCCGATCAACGGATTGAAGAAAAGGCTGAAGGTGTCGGCACCGGCACCGGCTCCAAAGACCGCCTTCAGCACGAGGAGCACCGGCGTGTTGACGGTCGCAGTCGACCCGGTCACCGACTGGGTTCCGCCAACCTGATCAATGAGGTAGGCGCCAGAATTGGAGTTCAACCCGAATCCGGCCGAGGCGGCCGAACCGGTCAGTCGGAGTTCCGCGCTGCTGGTGCCAACCGACGCTTCGGGTCGCAGCAGGAAGCTGAAATAGGTGGTGCCGGCGGAAACGCCCAGGGAACTGCTCAGCGTCCGGCTGAGCGGGGTAGTGAGGGCATTGGCAGCCATCGATGCACGATTGCCGACGGTGTTGTAGCCCACCAGGCTGCCGGTTCCGACCGTCGCGGTGGCCGAACCACCCGTCCATGCGGCGCTGAAACCAAAACTTCCACCACCAGTCTGGCCGCTCACCTGCGCCGCACTGGTGTAGTTGAACGGCTCATACACGCTCAGTGCCGCCTGGAGGACCGGCATGTTTGCCAGGAGCCCGATTGCCACCCCCCCGGCGAGCAGGAGCGACTTCCGCCCCACCCGGGACCGGCTTTGGAATTGAACCGCGTTGAACCTGTCAGCGTGCATACTCTGATTCCCCATCCCGGAATTCGGACCATCCACATCGGAAGTCCCAGCTCCAGTACGCCAAAAGTATCGGCTGCGCCGTCGAGCCGGAACAGCGGGCCAATCCCCAAAGCCCTGTGGTCCAATTGGAAAGTAAGAGTCAGGCTGGCCCCGACACCCGCTAAGCAGCCTCCGCAACAGCGCTCCGATTGAGCGCCCCGCCAGCACCATTTGCCTTGGGACGGCGGTGACACGGCGTCGGCGTCGATTCCGCCCCGAAGGACCGCATCCCAGAGGACCGGCAATCCTTGGCGGACAATTTTCCGGAGCCGCGTTGGGTGACGGCTTGACCGGCGGCCCCGGAGTCCGTAGAGGCTGGAGGCATCATGACCTGTCCCCTCCCACGTCGTCGCTTGTTCTCCCTGATTCCTGCGGCGGTCCTCGCGGTGTCCGCGCTGGCCACCGGGTGGATGCCGGCACTCCAGGCTGCCGCCCCTTCAGGCTTCACTCCGCTGTTCAACGGCAAGGATCTCACCGGATTCCGCGGTGGCGACACCTACGATCATCGCAAGCTCCTCTCGCTGCCCGAGGACCAGCGCGCCGCGCAGATCGCCAAATGGACCGCCAGCATGAAGGAGGTCAATCCCAAGACCTCCAAGCCGCACTGGTATGCGGAAAACAACGAGCTGGTGAACGACGGCTTCGGCGCCTATGCGACCACCGAAAAGGACTACGGCGATTTCGAGCTGCTGGTCGAATACAAGACCGTTCCTCTTGCCGATTCGGGCATTTACCTCCGCGGCTGCCCGCAGGTTCAGATCTGGGATCACACCAATCCCCGTGAATTCAAGAACGGCGCCGACAAGGGATCCGGCGGTCTCTGGAACAACTCGCCCGGCGCGCCGGGGAAGGATCCGCTGGTGCTCGCCGACAAGCCCTTTGGCCAGTGGAACCGCTTCCGCATCCTGATGGTCGGGGCGCGCGTCAGCGTCTGGCTGAACGGCAAGCTGGTGGTCGACCATGCTCTGCTCGAGAACTACTACGACCGCAAGCAACCGGTGCCCGTGCGCGGCCCCATTGAGCTGCAGACCCACGGCGGCGAAATCCGCTGGCGGAACGTCTACATCCGCGAGATCGGCGCCAAGGAGGCCACCCAAATCCTGACCTCGCACGGCGAGAAAGGCTACCTGCCCGTCTTCAACGGCAAGGACTTCACCGGCTGGGACGGCCCGGTCGACAACTACGAAGTCGTGGATCGCGCCATCCAGTGCAAGCCGCACAAGGGGGGGACGATCTTCACCAAGGCCGAGTACGGCGACTTCAAGGCGCGCCTCGAATTCAAGCTGCCTCCCGGAGGCAACAATGGTCTCGCGATTCGCTATCCCGGCACCGGCGACACCGCCTACGTGGGCATGTGCGAAAGCCAGATTCTCGATGACAACTACGAGCAGGCCACCGGCTCCAAGATCGACCCGCGCCAGGCCCACGGGTCCGCCTACGGCATGGTGGCCGCGGCGCGCGGATATCAGCGTCCAATCGGTGAATGGAACTTCGAGGAAGTGACCGTGCAGGGCTCCAAGATCCGTGTGGAATTGAATGGCACGCAAATCCTTGATGCTGACCTTTCCAAGGTGACTGAGTTCATGGCCAACTCCGCGCATCCGGGCAAGGATCGGACCATGGGGCACTTCGGTTTCGCCGGTCACAACGACCCGGTCGCCTTCCGGAATATCCGGATCCAGCCGATCCAGCACTGAGTCGCATTTTTCCCGCTTCACCCGCAGACGGCCTCCCGCTGTCTGCGGGTTTTTATTTGGCCACCGTCCCCTTTAGCCGGCGACGCCGGTTGCCGATTTGACAGGAGACCGTCCTTCGCGGCACGGTCTGGCCCCGGTTCGTCCAGTCTATGAAGTTTCCGATGCCCCATTCCCCCACCCCGAGTTCAATGCGGCGGTTGGCATGGGGCGTCGCCTACGCAGCTGCGCTGGGTCTGAGCCCTGCCCTGGGCCAGGACAGTTCGGCCCTCCAGCTGTACACGCTGCCCGCCGGCGCAACGCCCAGCTCGAGCCAACTGGGCAGCTTTTCCATCAACATCAATCCCGGTTCGGGTCTGTCCGGAAACAGCGCCGCCCTCGCCGCCTTCAACCGCGCCGCGGCGCATTGGATGGCCTACGTCAGCGACCCGGTCACGATCAACATCAACGCCGATCTAACGGGTGGATTCGCCTCGGCCAACATCATCGGACAGACCAGCTCGGTGCTGCTGCAGGCCCCCTACACCACCATCCGGAATGCGATGGTTTCCGACGCGGCGGGCGACAGCTTTCGCGCCATTGATGCCTCCCTTCCAACCAGCGCGCAATTCGGCGCGCTGCTTCCCTCTGGCTACAGTCTCAGCGGCAATCTTCAGCTCACCAAGGCCAACGCCAAGGCGCTCGGATTCACCGGGCTGGATGGATCCTTCGGCTCGAACGACGCCACAATCCAGTTCAACAACGCCTTCAGCTTCGACTACGACAACAGCAACGGCGTCACTCCGGGAACGGTTGATTTTGAAACCGTCGCCACCCACGAACTCGGTCACGCGCTGGGATTCATTTCGTCGGTCGACAACATCGACGGGGCCGCGGCGGCGTTCGCCGACACGCCCACCCCGCTGGACCTCTTCCGCTTCACCAACGGCGGCGTCAACGATCCCGCCAACGCGTCGCAGTTCGCCACCGTTCCCCGCGATCTCCGCCCAGGATCTGATGTGCTTTTCACGGACACCGTGAACCGTTTCCGATTTTCAACCGGCCTGACGCAAGGCGACGGACGCCAGGCCAGCCATTGGAAGGACGACGGTCTCACCGGCACCTACATCGGGGTCATGGATCCCACCCTTCCCTCGGGCGTCGTTGAGCCGATCACCACGGCAGACGTGAAGGCGTTCGCGCTGATTGGATGGAATGCGCAGGTCCCGGAGGCCTCCACCTGGACGGCGATGGCGGCCGTCGTGGGCATGGTCGGCATCCAGGCCTGGCGCCGAAAGAAGCCGCGGTTGACACAGTCGACGACGCAGGTCTGAGCCGGTTCCGGCTTCGGTCAAGGCCCCTCGCGTCGGACCACCGGAAGACACCAGGCGCCGAAACTCGGGCCGGTCTGCGGTGGAATTCCCCGCTCGTGATACCGGTGGTAATTCCCCCACGCCCGCGCGGACTTGGTCGCCGCCCGAAGGAATCGGTTCACCCAAAGCGCGCGGTCGGCACCCCTCAGCGCCCGCTCCAGCCGTCGCCCATACCGATGGGTTGCGTCGCGCCAACGATCCACTCGGCGCACCAATCGCTCCGAGGAACTGAGACCACCTCCGATCCCTCGCGCCAACTCCAAAGGGCGCGCCCGATCCGGAGGCAAAAGGTCGTGCGTCCTGCCGATCATGAAGCCCTTCGCATTCATCCTCAGGCCCTGAATCCAGAGGCGTCGTACCGCCCCACTTACCCAAGTTTTTGAATCTGGGAAATCGCACTGCCGAAACCCGACACCGGAGCGGAACGCCATCCGCTCCGGTGCGGGTTCACTTGCTCGCGTCGTGCCCGGTCAACGGGGCGCTGCGTTCACCACCACCGTCACCGCGGCAGACGTTGCGCGGGTGCCATTGTCGTCGGTGGCCTGGGTAACCAACTTGTATTTGCCGGCCGGCGCATCCTTCCAAAGGAAGGTAAACGGCGGCTTGTCCACGACGCCGAGGAGTCGCTCGTTCGCCCAGAAACTCACCCTGAGGATGCTGCCATCCACATCGGTCGCGTCGGTGGCGATCGATATCGCCGCCGGCGCGGTGAAGGCGGCATTGTTGGTGGGACTGGTGATGCTCACCACCGGGGCGGCATTCGTCACGGTGAACCGCACCGCCTTCGAGGACGCCGACAACCCCCAGGTATCCAGCGCCCGAGCGACGACCGAGTGAGTCCCGGGAACCACATTGGTCCACGTCACGCTGTACGGCGCCTTGGTCGCACTTCCTACCAGCTGCCCGTCCAGGAAGAAGCTGACCTTGGCCACGCCGTCATCCGGATCCGAGGCATCCGCCGTGAAGACCACGTTGGAAGGCTTCCCCAATTTGGTGCCCTCCACCGGTGCCGTGATGGTCACGGTTGGCGGTGCGTCGCTCACCACGATCTTTGCCGATTCCGAGGTAACAGTTCGGCCAAACTGATCCTCGGCACGGGCCGTTATCGAATGGTTTCCCGGCTGCGCGTTGGTCCACACCGCGCTGTACGGGGACGTCGTCACGGTGGCCACCGACCGGCCGTCCACGAGGAACGTCACCTTGACGACGGCATCATTTCCATCGGACGCCTCGGCCTTCAGCGGAATGTCCGTGCCCGGAAGGAAGACCGACTTGTTGGTCGGGCTGCTCAGGCTGACCACGGGCGGAAGGTTCGACACCGTCACCGACACGGTGGACGACAGACCCGAGAGACCAGCGCTGTCAACCACCCTGGCAAACAGCGAATACTTGCCTGCACCATACCCGGTCCAGGTGACCGAATACGGCGAATTGGTCGCCACGCCAATCAGGTGGTCCCCGGCAAAGAAACTCACCTTCGAGATCTGGTCATCCGCATCCGAGGCGGTTGCCGTGAGGACCGTCGACGGAACCGTGATCACCGTGCCACTGGCCGGCGAGGTCAGCGATACCGTGGGCGGGAAATCGTTAAACCGATCCTCGGCAATCAGCACTGTGGCCGACTTTTTGATCCCCACCTGGTAGGTCGCGTTTGTTCCCACCGTCACGATCACATTCTTATTCAGCGCCGAGAGCGGTGCCTGGAGCGGCTGAACGATCAGATCCACCGCGAGGAATCCGGCCGGAATGACCACGGTGGATGGCAGCGCGGTATAATCCACTCCAGGCTGCGCGGTCCCCCCCACGGCCAGCGTGACGGTCAACGGCGCATTGGTCGCATCCTCCCGGATCAAGGTGAAGGCGCCCGAGGTGCTGCCCGCGAGGGCGGTCGGATCCGAAGCCACCACTCGAACCACGGGCAGGGTGGACGCCGGCGTTCCTGGGTCCCCGGCGCCCGGGGGAACAGGCGGGGCATCGGGACGAGCGTGTAGCGATGCGGGAAGAGCCAGGGAGCCCGCCGCCAGGATGGCCAGGCAGCCGGAGCGGCACGATTGTTGGAACCTCTGCTGATTCATAAAGATTACTCTCTTCGATGGTTGCTCTTGATCGCGCCATTGGGTGCTATCACCCATTCCTGCAACGGAACTCCTGTTCTCAAGCGTCTCCCATGCCGGACTCATTTGTGCAAACGCCGACGTCCTCCCACGATTCCGCCGCCGCCGCGCCCCGCGCATCGCGCCCCGCGGCGGGTGACCGATTGACCCTCGACATCGTTGACCTTGCCTTCGGAGGCGAGGGGGTGGGGCGGTCTGGCGACTTCGTGATCTTCGTACCGTTCACCTGTCCGGGAGACCGGGTCGACGTGAAGATCACCGAGGTGAAATCGAGCTTTGGCCGAGCCCAGCTGATCCGCGTTCTGACGCCGGGTGCCGAGCGCGCGGAACCCCGGTGCGACTACTTCACCGAATGCGGAGGCTGCCAGTACCAGCACATCGACTACGCGGCCCAATTGCGCTGGAAGCACCGGCAGATCACCGAACTGTTCCGCCGCGTGGGCGGCTTCGAGGCCACGGTCATCACCCCGGTGGTCCCCTGCCCGCAGCCTTACGAGTATCGCAATCGCATCCTGGTTCGCAGCCAGTGGAACAAGCCGGCCCAGAAATTGAACCTCGGCTTTGTCCGCGCAGACTGCGGACTTGTCTGCGACATCGAATCGTGCGCGATCGCGGAGCCCGCCCTGAACGAGGCGATCACCCAGTGGCGCCGAAATCCGCCCCCGAAGGGCGGACTCAAGACGGTGCTGCGAATTCCTCCCGAAGGTTGGGAGGTGCCCGAGCACAGCTTCTTCCAGAACAACTTCTTCCTGCTTCCCGGTCTGCTGGACGGGGTGCGCAGCCGCCTCCGCGACGCGGGCGTGAAGCACTTGTTCGACATCTACTGCGGCGTGGGGTTCTTCGCCCTCTCGCTGGCGGATGCCGTGACCTCGTTCACTGGAGTGGAATTGGACGCCCCCGCCATTCGTGCGGCCCGGAAGAACCAGGCCAGCCGCGGGCTCACCAACGGCGAGTTCATCGCCGGTGACGCCGACTTCGTTCTGCCCTCGCTGCTTTCCAAGCTCGATGCCTCGCAGTCGTCCGTGCTGCTCGACCCGCCACGGGTCGGTTGCCGGCCACCCAGCCTCGAAGTGCTGCGTCAGGCCGGACCGGCGCAGATCCTCTACGTGAGCTGCCATCCCGCGACCCTGGCCCGTGACCTCAAGGTATTGTGCGCCGGAGGACGCTACCGTCTCGCGCAGGTGCAGCCTTTCGACATGTTCCCGCAGACCCAGCACGTCGAATGCGTCGCCGATCTGCGTCTCGCCGGACCGCTCTGACGTCGCCTCCCCGCCGTGGAAACTCCCGGCAGATATTCCTCTGTCGCGGATGGGCCGGAGAAACGACAAC
>CANGMO010000108.1 GCA_947454295.1 Verrucomicrobiota bacterium
CGACCAGCACCAGCGCCGTCGTTGCCCCTGACGCGACGTTCCAAACCGTCGGAGATTTACCCAACCCACTGTCATCACCGGGAGCCTCTCCACGCGCCGCTGAATCGGAACCAACGATCACGGCACCGCCGCAACAGCGTCCCACCCATTACAGGCAGAGTCGGTTCCCCGGTTTCACACTGGGCTTACGCTCGCCAGCAATCCGCCGGTGCGGTAGAAGAGGCCGTGGTCTCACGTCTCATCATCACCCAGGGTCCAGGTACAGGACGGGCGATCGATCGATCTCCGAATGGAGTCGTGATCGGACGGCAACGGGAGGTCGAGGTATCGCTCGACAGCGCCGCGGTGAGCCGGCGCCACGCGCGGGTCACCTGGGAGGACGGGACGGTGTTTGTGGAGGACTTGGGCAGCAGCAACGGGACCTTCGTCGATGACGTACGAATCACGCGCAAGACGCGTCTTCTTGCGGGCAGCATCCTCCGGGTGGGTCCCAGCGTGTTTCAGCTCGATGCCCCCAAGACGGCGCCCGACCTGGACATGACCATCCAGCGGCTGACCGCTGCCAACACGGCCAATGTCGAACTCTTCCAGGACACCTCGGGCACCAAGCTGCAGGCAGTTCTTCAACTCGCGCATCATTTGAGTCAGTCGGTGGACAACGACTCCCTCCTGGAACGATTGCTGGATCAGCTTCTGGTGCTCTTTCCCGGGGCCGACCGGGCGCTGGTGATCCTCAAGGAAGGCGAAGACCCGGTGGTCAAGGCAGTGCGTCGGCGTCGAGTGGGGGATTCATCGGGACCGCTTTTCAGTCGGTCTGTGCTGCGGAAGGTGTTTGCTCAAGGAGTGGGTGTGCTGGCGGCGGATACCCGGCTCGAGCAAAGCGCCCTGGCCAACTTCACGTTGAATCAGCTCGGCATCCAATCGCTCTTGTGCGCGCCGCTGCAGGGCCAGGGCGGACGGATATTGGGCGCCCTTCAGCTGGACCGCTCCCGAGCCGGGGAAGCATTCACGCAGGACGATCTGTATCTGCTCGCGGCGGTCTCGATCATGGTGTCGTCGGTGCTGGAGAACGCGCGGATGTATCAGGCCGTCCTTTCGGCGGAACGGGTGCAACGGGATCTCGCCCTGGCCCGCGAAATCCAGCTGGGCTACCTGCCCCGCGGCGGCGTGCAACTGGCAGCCGGGACCGTGGACCTGGTGGCGGAGCTGCATCCCGCGCTCGAGGTCTCTGGAGACTTTTACGATTACTTTCCGCTGCCCGACGGCCGTCTGGCCTTCGCCGTCGCCGACGTCTCCGGCAAGGGCATGTCCGCGGCGTTGTTCATGACGCTCGTGCACGCCCTCGAACGACATCTCGCGCAGGGAGTCACGAATCCGGCCGATCTGATAGAACAGCTCAACGAGGCGGTGGCGCTCGACAATCCCAATTCCCTCTTCGTGACGATGGCGTTCGGCATCTACGACGCCGCCACCGGACGCGCGGTAATCGCCCACGGAGGGCATCCCCCGGCCTTGGTGCGTCGCGCCGATGGTCGTGTAGAGGAGTGGGTCATCCGTGGGGCGCCGCTGCTCGGAATGATGCCGGAGATTCGCCGTTCCGAGGAGGCGATCATCGACCTCGCCCCGGGTGACGCGCTCCTGCTCTACACGGACGGCGTCACCGAGAGCCCGGAATCCGGGAACCTGGATGAACTGTTTGGACCAGCGCGGTTGCAGCAAACGTTGTCGGTGCAACGGGCCGATCAGCCGCTCGATGGATGGGCCAGCTCGATTCGGCAGGCAGTGACCGCGTTCTCCGGGACCGGTCCCCTGGCCGACGACATTACGCTGCTCCTGCTTCGGCGACCCTGATCCATTTCAGGTGGTCAGCCGCCAGTCCGCAGGGTTTCCAGCGCCACACGAACAGCACCGGCGCGGTTCTCGACATTCAACTTTTCGAGCACGTGCTCGGCGTGCTTTTCCACCGTCCGCCGTGAAGAGCCGAGGATGATGGCGATCTCGGCGTTGGTCTTGCCCTCGCTGATCCAGAACAACACCTCCGCCTCGCGCGGTGTCAGGCCAAGCGAAAGCAAATCCGCCGGCTTTGGCGTGCGTTCACTCGAGAGTTCCAGCACGCCAAGATCCTGGGGGCCGATGGCACGCACCACGCGAACTTCCAGCCCCGCTGGAAGGTCTGCGGCCATCCCTGAGCCGGCCATCTGCAGCAGCGCCGCGGGAAGCCGGTCCCGGGAGTCATTCGGGAAGAATCGGGTGAGGAGGGTCTGGGTCAACTGCGTGGCAAAGTGAATGCGTCCCTGCGCATCGACGAGCAGGAGTCCGCGGTCGAGGGAGTCGCGCAGCAACTCCTCCGCCTCGCGCCGCATGTCCACCTCGTCCTGCAACGCCCGTTGCAAGGCGGCCAACCGAAGCTGCGTTCGCACGCGCGCCAGCACCTCGGCGGTCTGGATCGGCTTGGTGACGTAGTCCACCGCCCCGGCCTCCAGGGCACGCACCTTCTCGCCCACGTCGTCGACCGCCGTGAGAAAGATGATTGGAACATCCGCCAGAGCCGGGCGGAGCTTGAGACGACGGCAGACCTCGAGGCCGTTGATCCCCGGAAGCATGAAGTCGAGCAGGATCAGATCGGGCACCTCGTGATCCACTTGGGCCAGCGCCCCCTCGCCGCTCTCCGCGACGAGCACGCGGTACGCCGCCTGCGACAGGGCGTCCAGCAGGAGCGACAGGTTTGCCGGGATGTCATCGACGACGAGGACGGTGGCGTTGGGCATGTGGCAGACGGATTGGGGAGGGGCCAACCCGTTCAGACGGGACCATCCTGCGGCAATTCGCCGCGAAATGCCATCATTGCTTCACTTCGGCACACCGAGTTCACAACTTGGGTGACACGTTCGCGTTTGGAGGGTTGAAGCGTTGAAGGGTGTCCAATCCGGCAACGACGGCGCTGACGCTGGTCGTTTTGAAGTTACGAATGAGCAGCAGCTCCTCCCCACCTGCAATCGATTGAGTTGGCGCTCACGCGCCGCCCCTTCAACCCTTCAGCGTTTCAACCTTTCAACCCTTCCAGTCGTTCGCGGAGGGCCGCCATGCGATAGCCGGCGGCGAGGACTTCCAGTTCCGTCGCAAAGGCGGCGAACTGCGGGTGCTGAGTCCGGAGCGCCGCGAGTTCGGCGCGCAGGGCCACGATGTCCCCACGATTCGCCGCCGCGCGGAGAGGAACCAGCACCGACTCCGGTGGGGTCACCTGGACCGGCGCAGGCTCGTGCGTCATCGCAGCAGACGGTGTGGCAGGCGGGACCGCGGGGGCGGGTTCGGCGTATCGCCATTCCAGCGACAATTGTTCCTGCAGCACGCGGTACAGCTGCTCCTCATGAAACGGCTTCGGCAGGAATTCATCCGCCCCGGCGCGGATGGCGTCGTCGCGATTGAATCCCAACACAGAGGCCGACGTGGCCACCACGCGGGCCTTGAAGCCCGGCAGCGCACGAAGCCGGCGGTTCAATTCGAAGCCATCCATTCCCGGCATCCGCAAATCCAGCAGCACCAGTTCCATTCGCGTAAGGGCCGGCAACGCCAGCGCCGCGGCGCCGCTGTCGGCCTCGGTGACCTCGAAGCCCAGCGGTTCCAGGAATTCGCGCAGAAGGCGGCGGTTGATCTCCAAGTCGTCCACCACGAGCACGAAACGGCGCGGCCCCTGATAGCCGCAAATGCGCTGCACCCGGGAGGCCGCCGTTGATTCGCCCGACGGGGGCAGCGGCACGGCAAAGGTGAACCGGCTGCCTACCCCTGGCTGACTCGACACCTCGATAGTGCCGCCCATGAGCCCGACCAGATGCTGGCTGATGGCCAGTCCGAGTCCCGCGCCCTGCTCGGGCGGCCGGCCATTGACCGCCTGGGAAAAGGGCTGGAACAACCGCGCCACATCGTCGGCGGTCAGGCCAGGTCCCGTGTCGGTCACCGTGAACCGCACCCGCGGCGCGGCCTCCGGCGACTTCCCTTCGGACTCGAGGATTGCCTCAAGCCGAACGATGCCCTGGCGGGTGAACTTGATGGCATTGCCGACCAGGTTTTCCAGCACCTGCCGGATGCGCTGGGCATCGCCGAGAACCATGCCGGCGGGGAGTTCCCCCGAAACCATTTCCAATCGCAATCCGCGCTGCACGGCGCGCGTCGAGAAGCTGGCTTCCACATCGCGAAGCAAGTCCCGCAGGGAGAACGCCGCCGGCCGGAGCTCTACGCGTCCCGCCTCCACCTTGGCCAAGTCGAGCACATCATTGATGAGGCCCAGCAAGTGATCACCGCTGGTTCGAATTACGCGCAGCCGCTCGCGGTTGCGCTCATTGATGGTGTCATCGCGGCCAAGGATCTGCGCAAAGCCGAGGATTCCATTCAACGGCGTTCGCAACTCATGGCTCATGTTGGCGAGAAAGCGCGACTTGGCGCGGTTGGCTTCTTCTGCGGCATCCTTCGCCACCTCCAGCTCGCGCGTGCGAATGGCGATCAACCCCTCCAGCTCGCGCGACCGGGCCTCGGCGAGACGCAGCTTCCATCGCAGCAGTCCATAAAAGGCGAGGCCTGCGGCGGCCAGGTAACCCACCACCGCCGCGGGACTTTGATACCAGGGTGGCGCCACCTCGAAGGCGTACGAGGCCACCGGGCTCACCTCTCCGGCTTCATTGCGGAAGCGCACTTCAAAAGTCAGCAGACCGCCGTCGGGATTGAGAAACTCGCGCTCGGTCTCCGAAGACCACTCGCTCCAGCGGTCGTCGAATCCGCGCAGTCGCGTCTGGTATCCGGACACCGCGCCCGAACCAAATTGAGCCGCCGCGAAGGCAATGCGCACCGGGTCGCGTCCGTGACGGAACCGGCCCACGATTCCCACCGGCTGGTTGGTCCCTTCGGCCACCACCGACCGAATCAGCGGCGGCCAGCGCGGTGGCGTTGCGGTTTCGTAGGCACCCAGCGCCAGGCGAAACACGGATCCGCCAAACGGTTTGACCCAAAGCACCCCGCCGGCGGGCTCCGGTTCCCAAAGGGCGAACTGGAATCCGCGCCGCCCCACGGCGGCCCGCACGGCCGCCGTGGCCGGTTCAAATCGCACGATTCCATCCGCACCCTGTCGGAATCGCGCCAGCGGATACGGCGTGTCCTTGAGAGTGTGAATGGCATTCACCCAGGCATCGCCCGGCGCCCCGCGCATCACGGGATCCACCACCAGATTCGTCCAGTGGGGAACCTGAAGCCGGACATCGACCTCGAACTGGTTCGCGACGCGATCGTAGCGATAGAGCCCGGCGGCCGTTCCGAAATGCGGTCCCAGCGAGCTGTCGAACAGGAAGATCTGCTCGTGGTCCTTGGGCAGGCCGCGCGGACGCTGCGGATGCACATACTGCTCCACCTTGGCAGCGGACCACGGGGCAGTGCGATCGGACCGCACCGCTCGAAAGATGCCACGCGTGCTCGTTCCCGCCCACAACGTGCCATCCGCCTCCTCCAGCAGCGAGATCACCTCACCGCTGACCTCCGGCACCACGCCTTCAACTCCCCAGGTTCCATTTCGCACCGCCGCACTCAGGAGACGGTCCGCCAGACCGATAAAGATCCGACCGGGATCCGACTTCGACTGAGCGAGACTCAGCACTGCCGACGGCGCGGCGAACACCAGCTTGATTCCGTCGGCGTCAACGCGATGCAATCCGGCGGCACCACCCACGAGCAATCCGGTTGGATGACTGAGAATCTTGGTTGCCTGAAGTCCTGACGGCACCCGCGGATCCCGTTCCAGTCTCGCCGGAATCCCAGCCTCCGGTCGCCCCGGGACGACACGCAACATGGCGTCATCGGCCAGCAGGTAAAACGTGCCTTCGTGGCGGACGGCGCCCCCAACCCGAGTGTTCTGACGTCCATCCTCGCGCGGAAACAGCGTCACCGGCGCCGCGCGATCCAGCCGGTTCATGCCGTCCTGCGTGCAAATCCAGAGGCCGCCTTCACGGTCCTCGGTGATGCCACGAACCGTGTCGCTGCTGAGCCCCACGGACGAACCAATCAACTGGAGAGAGCGCCCCTCGGCATTCATGAGGCCAAGCCCATGGCCCGCAGTCCCCACGGCAACGGTTCCATCGCGAAGGCGGCAAACCACGGTGGGATCCACCCGGGACAACCATCCCTCCCCCTGCACGGCCCGCACGCCGTTGGGAGTTCCTTCGACCAGCTCAATGACACCGAGTCCCTTCGCCAGCAGACGCAGCGCTCCGGCGGCATTGGTCCATCCGCCTGCGATCCCGCCTGGAGTCGCGCCGGGGGCCAGCCGCGGCAGCCAGGCGGTTCCCGACCATTCGGAAAGTCCGTTGCTTGCCGAGTGGAGAAAGAGCCGTTGATCCGCGGCGAACAGGTGGACGCGTCCACTGGAGCCCAGATCCTGACGCGTCAACTTCCCCGCGCTCCAGTGGAGCACCGCGGCATCCCCGGCGGCGAACACGCCGTCCGGACGCACCACCAGATCACGGAGCAATCCGACGGAGCGATTGGTGGCCGGCAGGAGCTGCAACAAATCGGTGTGCTGGATTCTCCCCTGGGCATCCCATCCCACCGATCCGAACGCGTCCACGCCGCTGATCCACAGCCGGCCCACACCTTCATTGGTTCCCCAGGCGATCTGTCGCAGGTACTGCGGCTGCAGTTTGAGAAAGCTCCAATCGCGACCATCGTGCGCCAGCACGCCGTCGAGATTGGCGAAATGCATCACGCCCGAATCGGATTGCGCGGCAGCCCACACCTCCGCACCGGCGAGATATTCCGCGGCCCGCCAGGTCCTCAATACCGGCCGCCCCAGCTCGGACGCGACCGGCTGCCCCTGGGCTCGCGTCGGGACTGCGAGCAGAGAGCAACCCAACAGAATTCCCACGGCGACGCCTCGGAATATGCGGCGCATCGGAAACCACCGGAACAACGACTCTGGAGGGTTTTTCTGCAACCGCGCGAGTAAACCCCGGGTTCCGTTCCACGACAACCGCTAGGTCGCATTCCCCGATGTCCGGCTACGTACCTCCACGTATTTCCCACTCCGCGGATCCTCCTTAGCGTGGAACCGGCCCCACCCTCGGTCCTCGCTTCCGCTTCACTCCAATTCGGGTCTCCACCTTCCCTATATGCTTCGCCCACATCTTGCGTTTCTGCTCCTGCTGAGCGTCGCCACCTCCAGGGCTCTCGCCACAGGCGGGTCCGTTGATCCCACATTTCAACCCGCACCCATTCCATTCGGGGTGACACGGATCGCTCTCCAATCTGACGGC
>CANGMO010000109.1 GCA_947454295.1 Verrucomicrobiota bacterium
CCTTGCGCCAGCGCGGCTGGAGCCGGGCGGCGAACCATCCCATGGCGACCACCGTCGGAACCAGGGCGAGCAACGTCATCAGCCCCAGCAGCGGACTGACCCAAAAGATCAGCACCAGCGAGCCGATCAACCCCGCCACCACGTCCACGCTGAACAGCAGGCAGACAAACACGAACTCCTGGAGGCGGCCCACATCGGTGCTGGCTCGGGAGATGAGTTCACCGGTGCGGGCGTTATCATGCCAGGCGAAGGTCTGCCGCTGCAGGGCGTCGAACACCGCGCTGCGAATGCGGCCCACCGCACGCTGGGCGGTGATGTTTCGCAGGGGGCCCAGCACCATGCCCACCGTGGCGCGGGTCAGGACGAGGATTACAAACAGGGTGACCGCCGACCGAAGTGGAAACGGAGCGCCACCCTCCGGCTGCCCGCGTCCCAGGCCGGTGATGGCGCGTCCAAGAATGAGCGGCAGCGACAGTTCGATGCCGATGTTGACCAGCAGCAATCCGATCGAACCGGCCACATGCCACGGGTCATCCCGCAGGAATTTCACGATGCCCCAAAGCGCGCGAACCGGCCCGGGTCCGGCTGACACCTTGGACTCGGCATGGGGCGTCGCGGCGGTCGCCGCGGATGACGCGGTACCGCTCATCCCGTCAGCGTCCGCCGTCCAGCACTTCCAACACGCGATGCAACTCCGCGTCGGTGTTGTAGTAGTGGGGACTCAGTCGAATCCATCGGCGTCCGTCGCGGCTGTTTCGGAGCGAGGTGACGATCCCCGCCGCTCCAAGGTTTCCGTGCAGTGCCGGCATGTCCCCGCCCGGCACGGCGAAGCTGATCATGCCTCCCAGATTCTCAGGGGGCATTTCCGGCTGGAGCACCTCGCATCCACGCTCCAGCAATGCCGGCACCATCCAGGCACGCTTGCGGGCCAGCTCGGTGGCGATCGCGTCGATACCGATCTCCTCGAGCAGCGCAAAGGCCGCACGGAGTCCCGCCAGGCCGAGCAGGTTCTGCGACCCGGCCTCGTACTTGCGGGCGTCATTGCGGAAGTGGAGATCCTCGGCGGTGAGGAACTGCGGCGACTTCACGTTGTGCCAGCCATGGACGATGGGGGCGAGCCGGGCCTGGACTTCCCTGCGGACGTAGAGCACGCCCGCGGCGCAGGGGCCGAGCATCCACTTGTGGGTGTCGGCCGCGAGGAAATCGACATGCTCCACCGAGGTGGGAAAAGCGCCGAGGGTCTGGATGGCATCCACGCTGAACAGAATGCCGCGGGAGTGCAGCCACTTCCCGAGGGCGTCCACGTTCACGCGCCATCCGGTGACAAAGTGACTGCTCGAAAGGGCAACCAGCCGGGTGTTCTCGTCCACCTGCCCCTGGACATCAACGAGGCGAATCTTGCCGTACTCGCGAATGTTGAGCAGACGCACTTCGACCCCGCGATCGGCCAGCGCCATCCACGGATAGACGTTGGAGGGATAGTCGTCGTGATACACGAGAACGTTGTGCCCTTTCTTCCAGGGCATGCCCGCCGCGACGTAGCTCAGCGCCACCGAGGTGGGACCGACAAAGGCGATCTCCTCGGGCTGAGCCTTGAGAGTCTCGGCGACCAGACGCCGCGTGTCGGTGAGGTAGTGCGGCGGCAGGGAGGCTTCCTGATCGTCCAGCGTGGCGGCAAGGGCGCGCGCCTGAATCGCTTCCGCGACACGACGCGGCAGCGGACACACAGCGGCGTGACCCAGGTGAATCTTGTGAGCCGCCACCGGGAACTCATGGCGGCGGAGTTCCTCGTTGGCGTGCAGTTCGGCAATCGTCATCCGCGGCGACCCTAGTGCAGACCGTCGCCGGAGTCGAATCTCTTCTCGCACCGAGGGAACCAGCCGAATCCTGGCAGATTTCAACCGCAGATGGACGCGGATGAACGCAAATGGGCGGCGGCACGATCCAGTATCGCCTGGAGGAAACGCCCCGTCGCACAGTTCCGCCCGCTCGGAGTCCGGCCTTCAGGCCGATCCCCCGATGCCGCGCCCCCGAACCGTCTGAAGACGGGACACCGAACGCGATCCCAAGTCCGGCCAATCCCCTTCAACTCTTCGGCGGTTCAACCTGCCTCAATGCCCCGCGCCTTTGCTCTTGGCGCGGTGGCGGATGTTCAACATCTCCACTCCCGCCGAGAACGCCATGGCGAAGTAGATGTAGCCCTTGGGCACGTGCTGATGGAACCCCTCGGCCATAAGCATGGTTCCGATGAGGATGAGGAAGGCGAGGGCGAGCATCTTGATCGTCGGATGCCGCTCCACGAAGCCCGCGATGGCGTTCACGAACACCAGCATGACGATCATGGCCACAACGACCGCCGCAATCATGACCCCGATGCGATTCGACATGCCGACCGCAGTGATGACCGAATCAAGGGAAAACACGATATCCAGCAGAAGGATTTGAATCACGGCAGCCTGGAACGAGGGCACCTTCCCCACCGACTGTTCGGCGTGCTCACCCTCCAGTTTCTCATGGATTTCCCGGGTGCTCTTGAAGACCAGGAAAAGGCCGCCCGCGAGCAGGATCACGTCCT
This sequence comes from Verrucomicrobiota bacterium, assembly GCA_947454295.1. Classification (GTDB taxonomy): domain Bacteria; phylum Verrucomicrobiota; class Verrucomicrobiia; order Limisphaerales; family UBA9464; genus CAIVQB01. Next base: position 2,576 of record CANGMO010000109.1, read on the forward strand.
TGCCGGACAGGGAAAGCGCCTTGCCGGCAATCGTCGTGGTCCAGAACGGCTGATCGAGCTTCATCACCCAGGCCAGCGAACAGAGCAGGAGGATCCGGGTGACCAGCGCCAGCGCGAGGCCGGTCCGACGGGCCTTGGCGCGCAGTGCCTCGGGCAGCTTGTTGCTGAGGATCGAGATGAAGATGAGGTTGTCGATGCCCAGGACGATTTCGAGAAACGTCAGGGTCAGGAAACCGATCCACACATCCGGGTCCGTCAGCCAGTCCATAAGGGGCGGACGCTACCGTGGAATCGCCAACATGCCAATGGAAGCGGTGCTGGCGGTTTCCAGCGGTTTCCAATTGCGACTTTTCGCACGTCGCCGAGGGCCGTAGGATCGGCATCAGGATGGTCCTTCTCCCTGTGGCATACCGCGAGTTGCTGGTCGCGGCACAACGGCGGGTCACCTTTCGGGTCCGCACGGGCGCCGCGTTTCTCGCGGCAATCGTTGTTTTCCTTCTCCTTGTCTCCGGGCGCCTCGCGGATCCCCGTTCGGGTGGGCATCAATTGTTTGGTGTCCTCAACACCTACGCCGCCGTTCTGGCCGGAATTGCGGGTCTCTTTCTGACGGCGGACTCAATCAGCGGCGAGCGCCGCTCGGGAACTCTGGGGCTCCTCTTCCTCACCGACCTCAGCGGATTCGACATTCTCGCGGGCAAACTCGCCGCCTCGGGACTTCATGCCGCAACCACCCTGCTGGCGGTAGTCCCGGTGATCGCGTTCAGCTGGACCCTCGGCGGCGTCACCCGGGCGGAGCTGGTGCTGTCCGCGGTCGCGCTGCTCAACCTGCTCTGGTGTTCGCTAGCCACAGGCCTCTGGGTGTCCTCACGCCGCAATGGAGCCGGGACCACCCTGATGGAAACCGGCGTCTGGCTTGGGCTGGGAACGCTGGCGCTTCCGTCGGTGCCACTTCCTGCCTCCGCCGAGATCCTCAGGCTGCTGAGTCCGGCAACGCCGTGGCTTGAGGTGTCGGGAATGGCCGGTGGATTCAACCTGGATCACTACGCCCTCTCGTTGCTCGCCTCGCATCTTCTCGGTTGGGGATTGCTGTGCCTGGGCGCCCGCGGGCTCAGATCCACCCGGACCGCAGCCGAATCGCGCAAGACCCATTCGTACATCCTCTGGATCCGCGGCGGCGTTCCGGACGATGCGAATCCCGTGATGTGGGTGATGCAACCCAACCGGCTGGTGCGGCGCACCTGCTGGGCCCTGGCCTCGCTGGGCGCAGCAATCGTGACGGTTCGCTGGGTTGAAGCCACGTTCCACGGGCGCACCCTGTACGACCCGCTTCGTGATATCCGCTGGGGTCCGATCGAGCTGCCCCAGGGATCGGCGCACGAGATTGTCGTTCCCGTCATCCTGCTGCTCACAGTGTTCAAGCTGATCTTCGCATGGCACTGCTGCCGGTCGGCGGCCGAGTTGCGCGAGGGCGGACTGGAACTGCTGCTCTCGACGCCGCTTCGGGCCATGGAGGTGCCGCGCGGCATCTGGCACGCCGGCGAACGGGGCCTTCTCCATCCCGCCGCCTTTCTCGGGTTCGTCCAGCTCCTCGTCACCGTGCTTGCCGCGCTGTCCTCGGCCAGCGCGGCAGGATGGGTGGGACTGTTCGCCGCGGGATATTCCCTCGTCGTGACCGCGCTGGATTTCGCGACGATTGCCTGGTGGGCGACCTGTTTTGGATTGCGCGACGGACGGCCGGCGGTGGCCTTCGGCAAAACCATTGCCGTCGTACTGGCCTGGCGGAGCCTGATCTGGTTCGTCCCGGATCTGCTGATCACCCTGTTCCTGCTCGAGTGGGGCCGCCTCCGCTTTCTCGCCCACTTGCGCGAGGTCCGCGCCGACGACGCGGAGCCCCCACCCCCGGGCTTGTGGTCGCCAACGCGCGGATGACTTTCAAACTTCCAGTTTGGCGCCACACTGCGCCGCATCCGTGATCGACCAGATTCCATCAAGGCTCCGACGCATCCTTCGGGAGACGCCTGAGCTCGCGCACGCCTACCTCGTGGGCGGATGCGTACGAGACTGGAAGCTCGGGGTGGCCTGCACCGACTTCGACATCGAGGTCTACGACATCACACCGGAAACCCTGGTAGGCGCCCTCGCGCGCTGGGGCCGCACCGATGCCGTGGGCAAATCGTTCGGGGTCGTCAAGCTGTCCACCGACGGTCACGTGTTCGACTTCTCGCTGCCACGCCGGGATTCGAAGTCGGGGCCCGGGCATCGCGGATTTGATATCACATTCGATCCCGCCCTCTCGCCCCGGGAAGCCGCTTCACGCCGCGATTTCACGGTGAACGCGATGATGTTCGATCCGCATCGCGGGGAGCTGCTCGATTTTTTTGGAGGCGAGGCGGATCTGCGGAACGGAGTCCTGCGCCACACCAGCGGCGCCTTCAGCGAGGATCCCCTTCGCGTCCTCCGCGGCATGCAGTTCGCCGGGAGACTCAACCTGACCGCGGCCCCGGAAACGCTCGAGCTTTGCCAGCGCATTGCCGCCACCCATTCCGAACTCGCCGTTGAACGGGTGCGCGAGGAGTGGATCAAGTGGGCGACCAAATCCGCCCGACCTTCCGCCGGACTTCGCTTCCTGCGCGACTCCGGATGGCTCGTGCACTATCCCGAAATCGCCGCACTGGTGGGCGTGCCGCAGGATCCTGAGTGGCATCCGGAGGGCGACGTGTGGACCCATACGCTCGCCTGCCTCGATGCCCTCGCGGAACTCCCGGCATGGCAGGATTCCGAGCCGCGCCGACGACTGTTTCTCACCCTCGCGGTACTGGCCCATGATTTCGGCAAACCCGCCTGCACCCACGAGGCCGATCGTGGAGGACGCCGCCGGATTGTCTCGCCCGGCCACGAGCCCGCCGGCGGTCCGCTGGCCGCCTCCTTTCTCGAGCGATTGGCCATGCCCGAATCGTACGGCGCGCCGGTGGTTCCGCTGGTGGTGAATCATCTGGTGCACCTCAACGCCCCGACTCCGCGCGGGGTGAGGCGTCTCGCCCAGCGGCTGATTCCCGCGACGATTGACGACCTGATCGTGGTGATCACCGCCGACGCCTTTGGCCGTCCCCCGCGTCCCCGCGAAATCCCGGCCGGTGCCACGGCCCTCCGCGAGGCCGCCGCGCAATTGCAATTGGAACGAAGCGCACCGCGACCCCTCTTGCAGGGACGCCATCTGACGGCGTCAGGCCGCACTCCCGGCCCAAGCTTCAAACGAATCCTCGACGCCGCATTCGAAGCCCAGCTGGACGGTGAATTCCAAGATCTGGACGGCGCGCTGACCTGGCTGAAGGCTCAACCCATCGACTGAGCCGCGCAGCGTTTCCATTTCCCGCGACGTCCGTCGTGTGTTGGTTCCGCATCCCTCTGCGGCTGTTCTCCAACTCAGCGCCGCGACTCCAGGAACGCCATCAGGTCGGCGAAATCCTCCACCGAAAGTCCGTCCAACAACCCGTCGGGCATCATGGACAGAGTCAGGATTCGTTGTTCGGCAATCTGTGATTTGGGAAGATAGACCGCCTGCCCCTCGCCGGTGACGAGCGTCAGGGACCCATCCGCATCCGCTCCAAGCACCCGGCCGGAGTACGATTCCCCGTCGCGGGTTTCCACGAGGTACTGGGCAAATTGCGGGGCGATGTCGCGACTCGGCTGGAAGAGCGACGATACCAATTTCTCGCGCTTGGAGGCTCGGCCGATCGTCGACAGGTCCGGTCCCACCGATCCGCCCGATCCCTCGATGCGATGGCATTTGGAGCAGGCGGCCCAGCTGGATTCAAACACGCGCCGCCCCGATTCCGCATTCCCGGTTCCCCGCGCCGCCACTTCAAGCCACCCGGCTTCCGTGGTGGGCCGCATCGTGGATCGCCCCAACGCAAAGGCCGCGGCTGCGGCGACCGCAGGCGGATTGGTGACCGACTCAAGCGCCACTTTGACTCCCGGCTTGCCCAGCCAGGGCCGCAGCGCCCGCGCCTCCTCCAGGGCCACTGCGGGCGACGGATCCTTCAACAGCGTCAGCAACTCGCTCACATGATCCTCATGGCCCCCGGTCAGCCCTACCACCGCGGCGGCACGAAGCTCCCGGTTGTCGGCAAGATTGGTCGCCACCCGACGCAGCGCAGCCACCACCTCCGGCTCGTGCCGACCCGCGAGCAGGCGCAACGCAGCACGGCGACGCACCAGTGTCTCCGCGGGGGAGTCGAGTTGCCGGACGGCCTCGGCAATCAGCAGTGGATCCACCGAAGCCTGGGGAATCAACCGCACTGCCGTTCCCTTGGAAGCGACGGGCGCCGTTTTGTCCACGGTCAGCCGGCGCAGGGTTTCAGCCTGGGCCGCGAGCAGCAGCGGCGTGGCCGGCCCGGCGAGCAGGGAATCCGAGACCGCGCCGCGCAGTTCGCTGATCCGATCCTCGGCCACCCATTGGAGCGCCACGAGGCGAACACCGGGATCCGGATTTCGGAGTGCCGCAACGAGAATGTCGGTCAGCTTGAATCCTGTGGGAACTCCGTTGGTATCGCGACGGGCCAGGGCGCGACGCAATGAGAGCAGCGCGTGCTGGGTTTCGAGTGGCGATTTGGCCTCCTGGATCCATGCGGTCAACTCGCCCACGGGACGCGTGGCCATGGCGGACGTGGCTGC
>CANGMO010000110.1 GCA_947454295.1 Verrucomicrobiota bacterium
ACCGCTGTTCTCCGCACGCGGTGGAGGCGGCGGTGCGTTGTCCGCGATGACCAGCCTGCTGGGCCAGGCCACCGGCAGCACGTCGCTGAATGGGGGCGTCGCGGACTCGACGGGACGCCTCGTGGCATCACGTCTGCCCCTGAACCCAGGGACCTGGATGCACTTTGCGTTCGTCGCCAGCCGGTCCAGGGACGACACCCGGCTCTACACCAACGGCGCCCTGTTCGCCTCGAAGCCGGGCGTGAGTCGCCGCGGCACCTCGACGAATGACTCCCATTCCCTGTGGATCGGCCGGTCGGAGACCGGATCGATGCGCGGATCGGTGACGGATTTTCGCGTCTGGAATCGCGCCCGAACCGAGGAAGAGATTCGCGCGGACTACCGCCGGGAACTCAAGGGAACCGAACCCGGCCTGGTGCTGTACCTACCCCTCAAGGACGGTCGCGGCACCACCGCCACCAATCGCGCCGCCGCCACGGGTGCCAAGTATGAAGGCGCGCTTCACGGCACACCCACCTGGAGCACACGACCGGAACCGGGTCGCACCTCACCGGTGGCCAAAGCGCGTGCAGCCGGTTCCGACAGCGCCCGGGCCTCCACCAACACCGCGCGCACCGGAATCCAATCGCGGCGTCCCGAGCTCGGGCGATCCGCGTCGAACGGGCAATCAGCGCTACCCGACTTCCGCGGCACCGGCGGATCGAACACGCCGATGAGCCGAGGCGGACAGACGCGGGGAAGTCTCGACGGGATTGAATCGAATCACTTCAAGGGCGTTCACGCCGCCGTCTTTGAGAAGCTGGCGGCCGGGGCGCGTGCGAGTGAAGGCGCCTCCTCCACTAACGGAGCGGCTTCGAGAAAGACCTCCCGCGGCGATACCGCGTTGGGGGAATTCGCGCTGCAGGCGGCGGCATCGAAGCGAGGGAGCAACGCCATGCCCAGGGAACTCGGGCCGGGGTTCCATGTCGCTGTCGGCCACGCCGCGCTGCAGACGAATGTCTTGGGCACCAATCTCGTCGCGCTGGGATCCGGTGCGCTCCGGCAGATGCGGCGTGGCGGGGAATCGATCGCGGTGGGAACCGAAGCCCTTACCGTCGCGGTCTCCACCGATCGCAGCACCGCGGTGGGCTCCCGGGCCCTCGCCACCTTGCAACGCGGCTCCGGGTCACTCGCCATCGGCGCCCACGCGGGTGACGGATTGCGCCACGGCAACGACACTCTCTATCTCGGCACCACGGGACTGCCCGAGGGGGCGATTGCGGAGGAGGATCATGTCATTCGCATCGGCGATCCGGGTGGACGCCACCAGGCGCTCTACCTCGGCGGTGTGACGAGCTCGAGTTCGGGCGATGCCGAACTTTTGGGAACGCGGCAGAACGGGCAGATTCTCCGGCTTCGCAATGGGAACAGTCTGCCTGGTGGTGTTCCGCTCCTCGTGGACGACGCCGGGCGTCTGGGCCGGGCACCAAAGGGGGACCGCCCTGTTGCGTCCACCGAGGGTACCTCATTTCCGCCGGGATCCTATGCCCTGCTACTGGACGGATCCGTCCCGCCGGCAGGATTTCACCGACTCGGAGTGGTGGAGGCGGATCGTCTCGGCAGGTTCACCCCGGCTCGACCCGGCGGTCCTTCACTCCGATTCGCGCTGTTTGTGAAGGACTGAGAAGATACCCGACGCCTCAGGGTGCATTGGGTGGCATCGGCGCGGGAGGGGCGGTTGGGAAGAAGGCCTGGATGATCTTCCGCGCAAACCGGACTCCCAACTGCTGCACGCCCGCTTCATTGAAGTGATCGCCATCCACACGGCGGTACTCAGGTCCGAGATCATCGGTCTGCGGTCCATCGTAGGTGAACGGCACCGTCTCCAACACATGCTGCGCGCCGCGATCGATGCGCTCCTTGCGTCGCTGCATTTCGGTGGGGCCGATCTTTTCAAGAATTCCGGGATCAAACGCATCGAAACCGATCACCCACGGAAGGGCTGGATATCCGGAGTCGATCCGGCTCCGCGCAATGAGGCGCTTGAAGTTGTCGTAGAACACCTCGGCGGTAGGTCCCTGGTTGAGATCGTTCTCGTTGCCGAACCACACGATGGCCCGCAGTCCGGTGTACGGAGTCCAACGCCTCAAGGTGGCCCGGCAGGCCACGTAGGAGGAGTCCCCCGAGGTGGGATCCTCGGCCACCTTGCGCCAACGTTCGACGGTGGTGCCACCGATGCCCGTGGAAATGATCAGGACCGGCACGTGGAGCTGACGCACCAGCACGTCGCCCACTGCGGTCCATGGGGACGCGCGATGTGCGTCGGCGGGACGCAGGGGATCGTCGGCGTGACGGAAGCCGAGCTGCGCAGGTGGGGTGTTGGTCCAGTCGATGCAGGTCGCCACCCGATCCTCCTCGGATCGACCGGGGCGGACGCCTTGAAAGTTGGAGCAAAAGGAATGGCCCGCCGCGACGAACACCTCGCCAACGCCGACCTTGCCGATGGTGCCTTCACCGATGACCGCTCCGGTTGCGTCGAGTGCCCGGACAGTGAGCGTGTACCAGCCACCAGCCCTCACTTCGAGCGAGCCCTTGAAATCGCGACCGTTTGGACGCGCGATTTCGGCGAACCCCGACGATTTGCCGTCCACACCCTCACGATACGCTGCATTCAACGACACCCGCGCCTCGATTCGTGCGGCAGGGTTGTCGAGCGAACCCACAATGGGAATGCGCGCCGTGTTGGAGACGGAACGCTGGAACACCGCATAGGTCATCGGCGAGCTCAGTGACAGTGCATCGGCTGCTGCTGCTGCTACCAAGGAAGCGAGACCCACGGCGACAGCGACGACCACACGAGGCCAACAACGAGAGGGAACAAGAGTCATGGATGCGGGTGTCCGGGCTTCAGACGCTGAAAAATGAGGGAAGGCGACCAAGGGGGTCGATCCCCGATTCGGGAAAATGCGGTGGCCGGGCGCACTCCGACCTAGTCGACGACGTGAGGAGGCGGATCACCCGGAGCTCGGGGACCAGACCGCCACTTCAATGCGCAGTGACTCCCGAGCACTGGTCATTCCTTTCGGAGTGCGGCGGCAAGCGAAGCGCCACGCCACTTTCGATACCGTCACCACGCCCAAAACACCAAAGAACCCTCACCGCGCGTTGGGGCGAATCCTCCGGCGTTCTTTCGCGGTACCCGGGGTGAAAGCGGTGTCGTCGCTGCGCACTGCCACCGCACTCCGAAAGGTACGGCGTTGCGTTATACAGCACTTGCCGTTTGATGGCCGATGTCACCTCGCGATCCCCATGCATAGTCAACTCCGTTGGATTCTTCCTTTCTGCGCGCTCGGCGCTTCCCGTGCGGTGGCCGAGACAATTCCAGTGGAGCGCCAGGATTCGAATTCACGCATTGCCCACACCCAACTGGTGGAGAAGGCGCGGCGTGGCGGGATCGATCTCTACTTTCTCGGGGATTCCATCACGCGACGCTGGGGCACCAGCGATCCCCAATACCACGAGATGTTCGCCAACTGGCGGACGAACTTCTTCGGATGGAACGCCGGCAACTTCGGTTGGGGCGGCGACACGGTTCAGAATGTCCTGTGGCGCATTCGTCACGGTGAACTCGATGCGGTGCGCCCCAGGGTCATCGTGCTGCTTGTCGGCACCAACAATCTAGGGGCGGCCGATGCGACGGACCGTGGGGATGCCCTGGTCGATGAAGTAACCGATGGCATCCACGCGATCTTGGAAACGATCCACGAGAAGGTGCCGGGTGCGACCGTGCTTCTGACGGGTGTCTTCCCACGCAACGACGGACGGCGGGGCACCACCCTCATTCCCACCATCCGTCGGATCAACGCGCGTCTGGCAAAGATGGCCGACGCGAAGGGCGTCCGCTTTATGGATCTATCCGGTCGCCTTGCTGATTCGGACGGCAAGCTGGTGGAAGGCGTGACGGTGGACGGGCTGCACCTTTCCGTGCGGGGCTACCAACTCTGGGCCGACGCGCTGAAGCCGCACCTGCTGGAACTGCTTGGACCACCCGCCTCCACCGATCACGCCCCGCCACCCACCGGCGATCCGAGCGCGAAGAGGTAGCCGCCGACGGGAGGAGGCGGATCACACGCCGCCCAACGCTCCTCGTCACCCCAGCGTCTCGCGCAGCCGCAGTGTCGTGGTAAGGCGAATCTCCTGATGAGCCGGGCGAACGGATGCGCTCCACGTCGCTCCGCGGCGTCCCATCCGCCGCCTACGCACCCGCTCGGCGGAGCCTCGCGCTACCGGTTGCTGCCGCCTGCCAATCAGCGAATTCCCAGGCGTTGATTGGCCCAGCGGATGAAGTGCTTCATGTTGGAGCGGTCCTCATGACCGCCGTCGTGCTGGCGCCAGGCGAGGTCGCCGTCGAGCAAATCGGTGTTCACCGGGGGCATTTGCGCGGTCCGATAGTCCTCCCTCACACCGAGGTCCTTCGCGCCGAGAAGGCGATAGACCGATCCCGCGGCCACGGTCGCCATGAAACTGCCCTGTTGGTCGAGCCAGTTGGCATCGCCGCGTGCCGGAATGCCGTAGCTGATGAACACCGGTCTGGGTGCACACAGCGCGATGAGTTCATTGGAGTCCACGGGAAGATCCCTCGCGTTGCGGCTGCCGAACGTCGCCTCCGCAGCGCCATACTTGAGAAAATTGCCGGCCATCCAGTGGTACTCGCCGGACCCCGTCAGGTTCTCGACGGCCTCGCCGAAGTTTCGTCGATGCGGCTTCGCCCCGCCCTCCCCGGAGGACCCAACCAGGGCCAGCGCAAATCGCGGCTCGAAGGCCAGCGTCACCAACGCCGCCTTGCCAAAGCGTGATACGCCTTCGATGGCGACCTGTTTCGCATTCACCGCTGGATCCGTCTCCAGAAAGTCGAGGCTTCGCGCCGCACCCCAGGCCCACGCGCGCAGGGCTCCCCAGTCATCGGGCTTGCGCGGTTGACCGCGGTTGACCAAGCCAATGATTCCGCGGGTGAGTCCGGCACCATTGTCGACCTGTATGCTCCCGGGCTGAATGGTGGCATACCCCCAACCCGCAGCGAGGAGCTGCTCGGTGGAGGGCGGATCCTTGAACGGGCCGCCGAAGTCGGCAAAGCGATTGGTGATGGGAGGCGTCCCCTCAGGTCGCGGCATGCCGGTTCCTCCGAATCCGCCAAACATCATCAACACCGGCACCGGGCCCCTGGCGTCCGCGGGCGTGACCACCGTCATTTGGATATCCACCTGAATCGATGGGCATGCGGAGTTGTCCACATGTCCCACCACGTGGCGTCCGTTGGCCTTCAAGGTTCCAACGAGTCCCGCGGTCACGTTGGACACGACGGTCCAGGTGACTTTCGGCACGGACGAAGGGACCCGACCGATGACTTCGCGCTCGAAGTCCTCAACAATCTCGGACCGCCGGACGCGTCGCCACTGCTCAGCCGTGGTTACGGGCTTTCCGTTTTTCGCGATGAGCGGATCCGGCAAGTCGGGAAAGGGGTTGGCCTTGGCGGGATCGTAGTTGGCGGCGTTGGTGGCAGCTGGATTGCCGCTCGGCCCGGGGCGGAGTCGTTGAATGCCGAGCTGGTCCATCATGTTTTGATGATCCTGCTTGGCGGTCCAGGTCACCGGCGCGGGCGGGTTCCCGTTGACCGTCTCGGCTGCAGGCGCTGCGGCTTGCTGGGCGAAGGCCGCGAGACCCAGGGCCAACCAGTTGCCGGTGAGGGATCGAAAAAAGGGAATCAGCCCGGAAGCATTCATGGGGAAAGTGGCCACACGCTAGTGAAGTCTTTCCGGCACGCGACGGAATAATCGTCACCCGTAGCCGCCGACGGGAGGAGGCGGATCACCCCGAGCCTGGGAGTTGCACCGCCGCTGCAAAACGCCCTCACACCCACACGAGAGCCATTCCTCTCGGAGTGCGGCGGGCAGCGAAGCGCCACACCGCTTTCGACAAGCTCAACGAGGGCCAGAACATCCGGACGCTCTCAACGCGATGAGGCGTACCTGCCGACGGTGCGTTGCAGCACCCGGGGTGAAAGCGGTGTCGCCGCTGCGCTCCGCCACCGCACTCCGACGGCATTACTTCCCGGTCATCTGGATGGGTTCAATCAGACCGTTTTCATCATACTCCATGCGATCGATACAGACCTGACGCGAACCCTTGTACGGGCCATCGCCGGATTGGTCCTGCCAGCGATGGTACACGATGAGCCATTTGCCGCTGCCCGGCTCTTGGACGAAGGAATGGTGGCCCGGACCCTTGCGGGAGTCGTCGCTGGTGAGAATCGCGCCCCGATAGGTCCACGGCCCCATCGGGCTGATCGACGTGGCGTAGTGCACCGAGTACGAGGAGCGCTGCCAGTTGCCGTGGCTGTACGAGAGGTAGTAGCGGCCGTGGTGCTGATGCATGAAGGCGCCCTCGGTAAACCGCGGGGGGGTGTCCACCCGCAGCTCGCCGGCGATTTCCGTCAGGTTCGCCTTGAGCTCATAGACGCGCAGACGCGCACCGGCGCTTCCGCCGGCATAGAGATAGGTCTTTCCGGTCGCGGGGTCCGTAAATGCCATGGGATCGATGGCTTCAAAGGAATCGTCGCCGGTGATGAGCGGCTTGCCGGAATCCCGGAACGGTCCCTCTGGATGCTCTGCCACGGCGACGCCGATCCGAGATGGTTTGGGATGTTGGGGGCCCACCGAGTAGTAGAGATAGTAGCGTCCCTGATGCACGAGCACTGACGGCGCCCAGGCGTAATGGCGCGGCGCGCCGTCGGCGGGTATCCAGCCAATGCCGGCGAAGTCCAGAACGGGTCCGTGTCGCTTCCAAGTGGCCTCCAGCGATGGCTCGTGTGAAAAGGCGAAGAATGCCTGACGCTGCGGGCTGTCGCTCCAGGTGGGATAGATCCAGAGGGTGGAGCCGATGAAGAGGCCGTGTGGATCGGCGCCAGGGAGCACCGGATTGGGGCCAAAGGGCAGTGGCGACTCCCCAACCGCGGTGAGAATCAGGGCGAGGAGAGCGCTCGCGGTGAAAAAAGGGAGTCTCATTCGGGACGCGAGCCTGTCACGTGGTGGCGGGGAATTCCAAGCTCCTGTAGCCGCCGACGGAAGGAAGCGGAGGTCACGCCCCCCAACTTTTCCAATCACCCCACCGTCCCGCGCGCCCACCATGTCTTGGTAGGGCGAATCTCCCGATGAGCCGGGTGGGCGGACGGGTTTCTCTTCGCCCCGCGGCGTCCC
>CANGMO010000111.1 GCA_947454295.1 Verrucomicrobiota bacterium
AAGAGCTTCGACAACCTGATCCTGATCTTTGCCGCCGTTGCTTCCGCGCGGTTGCTCGGTGTTTTCTGAACTCTTCCCGGAAACGGGATTGAATTTGGAAAGCAGGAAAGCAGGACTGGAAAAGGATGTCGGTGGGGCCGTCGCTGCCGCGCGGCCCGGATCCATCGCGCCTCCCGGTTGAGTTTGTCCCCGACGTTATCCCGGTGACGCTCCACCTCTGACCGCCGTTCGCGTTCTGGGTCACCCGCTCCGAACTGTATCCAGCGAGCCGCGTTCTGCATTCGAAAGATGCTCCTCCAGCAGGGCGTTGATTCGATCCGCGCACTGAATCGTCACCCCATGGGCGGCCTCTTCAAATTCCACGAATCGGGAGCCAGGGATTGCCGCCGCAAGGGCACGCACGATGGAGGGTTTCGCGATCTTGTCGTGACGGGCACCCACAACCAGCGTGGGTATTCCGGCGAGCGTGCCGAGTCGGGGCGTGGCGTCGTAGGCGCGCATGGCGGCGAGTTGCTTCATCACCACGGGGGGATGATCGGCGAGATCGTGACCAAAGATCGGTGCGAGCTGCTCCGCCCAGGAGTCGCGGTCGCCCGGCAACCCGGGCGGCAGCACCATCTCGGTGAACGCGCGTCGGCGCATGGGCCGCGTCCCGATGTAGGTGCGCAGTCCCAAACAAAACATCTCCCACGACAGCTGGGTGGCATCGGCACCTTTGGAAAAAGTGCAAAGCAGGGAAAGGCTGCGAACCCGGCGGCGCGCGGCGATGGCGACTTGCTGCGCAATCAGCCCGCCGAGGGAGTGTCCGACGATGTGGGCCGATTCCCATCCCACCGTATCCATGAGCACGAGTGCGTCCTCCGCCATTTGTTCCACCGTGATGGAGGCGCCATGCGGCTGACTGTTCCCCATGCCACGATTGTCAAAGGTCAGGCAGCGAAAGCGCGAGGCGAGGACATCGACCTGCGGCCGCCATCCGTCGCCGTGAACGCCGCTGCCTTGGATGAACAGCACTGGCGGCCCGTCGCCGGTGACCCGGTAGGCCAGGCGGCAGCCGCGATGCTCGACGAATTTCAAAGGGACGGGCGGAGGCGAGGCTGGAGGCATCGGAGTCTAGCTTGAAGGGAAAGGGTGGCTCCGACTGACGATGGCGATCCCGAAATCGCTTGGGGAGATACTAGACGATGCAAGGCGTGCTGACGGCTTTTTTCTCCGGCTTACCTGCCTTCCAAATTCAATCCTCCTCGCCGGCAAGATGCCGGCGCTCCGGACCGGCTGAAGCCGGGACTCCGAGCGGGCGGGACTCAGGTGTGGGTTCGTTTTTCAGCGTTGCCCGGTTGCGATCTCGGCGGAGTTGGCCGTTCTGCTAAACGTGAAACGGCGTGTGGTGAATCGTTCGGAGCCCCGCCTTCAGGCGGTTCGGGCGCGGCCTGGCGCGCCGGTTCGCGCCGCGCCCGCTCAAGTCGGCGCGGGCGTGCTGACGGCATTTTTTCTTACGGCCCGCCGTTCCTGTTTTCCTGCCTTCCAAATTCAATCCGCCTCGCCGGCAAGATGCCGGCGCTCCGGACCGGCTGAAGCCGGGACTCCGAGCGGGCGGGACTTAGGTTTTGGTTCGTTTTTCTCAGCGTTGCCCGGTTGCGATCTCGGCGGAGTTGGCCGTTCTGCGAAACGTGAAACGGCGTGTGGTGAATCGTTCGGAGTCCCGCCTTCAGGCGGTTCAGGCGCGGCCTGGCGCGCCGGCTCGCGCCGCGCACCCTGATGGCTACACGTCGCCGAGAGGCTGGAGGGGCTGGCGCTTGGCGGCCCGGAGGTGTTGCTGTTCCTGCAACGCGGCGACGCGCTCGGCGTGGGGCAGGGACGCGTCCCCGAGTTGGGACACCAATGCCATGATGCGCTGATCGTAGGCTTGATTGCGCAGACGCAGAATCACATCGGCCAGCTGCTTCTCCGGATCCGGAATGGTGCGCTGCTCCAGGGCCGATTCCGCTATCAACTGACGGGCGAAGTCGTCGCCCTCGAATTCCCCAAGTAGGCCGGGAATGTCCGTGCCCATCGAGAAATGCACGGCGGCGATGCGTCGAATGGTGGGATGGGTCACCCACGCGGGCTCCAGGTGCGTTGCTGCGAAGTGGGACAGCTCTGGGGACAGGAGCAGGTACTTCAACAACCAGACCTCGTTGGACGAGGGCTTGGGAGGCGGCTCGGCGGCCACCGAGGGTGCCGCGTCCGACTCGTCGGGCCAGGGCTCGTCGGGATAGTGGCCGTCCGGTGGGCCCGACTGGGGTGCTGGTTTGGAAGTGGCGGGAGCCGCCGAGGGCGTCGCAGCGGGCCGGGGAGCGGCCTCGGGTCGCGGCGTGGCGGGACGGATCTTGCGGAACTCCGTTCGCACGGCGTCCACCGACACGCCCAGGCGCTGACTCGTCTTCTGCGCGTAGGTGTCTTGGAGCACGGCATTGCCAGTCTTCGCGAGGTCCATCCCCATGCCGGCGAGCACCGCGAGACGGCCGCGGTCGGTGGTGATGTCGTTCTCCGCGCAGAGATGACGCAGATAGAAATCGAAGTAGCCCTCCGCCTTGCCAAGGATGGCGCGAAACGACTCGGCGCCGTGCTGGCGGATCCAGCTGTCCGGGTCGTCGGGCGGCGGAATGGTGGCCACGCGGATGGCCAGACCCGATCCCAGCAGTCCCTCAAACGAGCGGATGCTCGCCGCGCGACCCGCCTTGTCGCCGTCGAAACACAGCACCACCTCCTCGACGTAGCGCTTGAGGATGCGCGCGTGATCGGAGGTCAGCGCGGTGCCCTGTGGGGCGACAACGTTGCGAATGCCGGCGGCGTGACACGCGATGGTGTCGAGCTGGCCTTCGCACACCACGGCATGGCCGGCGTCGAGGACGGCGCGCTTGGCCTTGTCGAGGGCGAAGAGGACGCGGCCCTTGGTGAACAGGGGCGTCTCGGGCGAATTGACGTATTTGGCGGATTTTTCGTCGCCCTGGAGGATGCGTCCGCTGAAGGCAATGACCCGACCCTGTTCATCGCAGATGGGAAACATGAGCCGGCCGCGAAAGCGGTCGTAGTAGTGCCCGGTCTCGGCCTTCTTGAGGACGAGTCCGGCCTGCTCGCACAGCGCGGCGTCGAATCCCTTCGACTTGGCCCAATTGACCGTGTCGTCCCACGCCTCCGGTGCGGCGCCGATGCGGAATTCCTTGATGGCGTCGGCACCGACTCCGCGTTTGGCGAGGTAGTCGCGCGCGATCTGTCCGCCCGCCTCGTTCTCCAGGCACTGCTGCCAGCGCACGCAGATGGCCTCGTGCAGCTTCAGCAGCCGGTCCTTCACGCTCTTGGCCTGCTGAGCCCCGGGGGAGTTGTCGATCTCCAGGGGGATCCGCGCGCGCTCGGCCAGCCGGATGACCGCCTCGCTGAAGGTGAGTCCCTCGTATTCGCGGACGAAGGTGAAGACGTCGCCGCCCTTGTGGCATCCGAAGCAGTGGAAGATCTGCTTCGACGGATTCACGTTGAAGCTCGGGGACTTCTCCTTGTGGAAGGGACAGAGCGTCACGAAGTTCGCGCCCGCGCGCTTGAGCGGGAGCGCGCCGCCGATGACATCCACGATGTCGCTGGCGGCACGCACCTGATCCAGGGTCTGGGGGGAGAACATCGGCACGGCGGGGAGGGAATAGCGTGGTGCGAGTCGAAAGTCGAAAGTCGAAAGTCTCAAGTCCTCTGACCAACTCCTTTTCCCTTCTTCCCGGGCCCGATTGACCTTCTTCTTCCCGGGTGGAGTTCGAATTCCATCGTGGCGCGGTGCATCTGCCGTCGCTCGGGTTGTGGCTGGATGCCCACAAGCCGATCGGTCCGGCGGAGGCGGTGTTCGTCAGCCATGCCCACTCGGATCACATCGCCGGCCATGCCGAGGTGTTCCTGACGCCCGCAACCCGCGACCTGATGCGCGCCCGTGTTTCCGGCGAGCGCATCGAACACGTGCTGGAATTCGGCCGGCGTGTGGATTTGTCCGATGCCGGGTTCAAGGTCCGCCGGCCCGCCCATCTGACCCTGCTTCCGGCGGGTCATGTGCTGGGATCCGCCATGTCTCTGGTGGAAACGGACGCCGGGTCGTTGCTGTACACCGGCGATTTCAAACTCCAGGCCGGTCGCTCGGCGGAGGTGTGCGAACCGCGTCATGCCGACGTGCTGGTCATGGAGACCACCTTTGGCCGTCCGAAATATGCCTTCCCGCCGCTCTCGGAAGTGGCGGCGCAGGTGGTGACGTGGTGTCGCGCGACGCTGGCCGAGGGCGCCGTGCCGCTGCTGCTGGCGTATTCCCTGGGCAAGAGCCAGGAGATCCTCCCGTCGCTCACGGAGGCCGGATTTCGGGTGATGCTGAGTCAGCCCACCGCGAAAATGACGCGCATTTACGCTCGATTCGGCCGCGACCTCGGAGCCTGGGAGGAATGGGACGTGGAACGTGCGGCGGGCGCCGTGGTGCTGGCGCCCCCGGGGGCGAAGCTGAATGCGCTGAAGGCGGCCGTGGGTGGGAAGGTGCGCACGGCAGTGCTGACCGGATGGGCCATCGATTCCAGCTGTCGCTATCGTTATCAGGCCGATGCCGCCTTTCCGCTGAGCGATCACGCCGACTTCCCGGACCTGCTGGAGTTCGTGAAGCGGGTGGCTCCGAAGCGCGTGTTCACGCTGCATGGCTACGCCACCGAGTTCGCCACCAAGCTGCGTGAACAGGGCATCGAGGCCTGGGCCCTCGGCGAGGAAAATCAGCTGACGCTCAAGCTTTGAGACGCTTCTTGGGTCCGGGCTCGCGTTTCGCGAACGTTCCCGCGGCCGGGTTGGCGGCTCGCTGCAAGTAGGTCCCGCAGCTCTCACGAACCACCAAGGTTGGCGTGAGCAACTGGCTTCGGGAAGGGAGCGCCGGCTCGAGAACCCGGTCCATCATGGCGCGCAATGCGGCGATGGCGATCTCGCGGCAGGGTTGGTGAACCGTCGTCAAGGGGCGGGAAAGCAGGGTGGCGAAGCGGACGTCGTCGAATCCCGCCACGCGGATTTCCTCGGGCACCCGGGCGCCGAGGGACACGATGGATTGCAGGAGTTCCGCCGCCGTGTGGTCGTTGGCGCAGAGCAGGGCGTCCCATCGCCTGCCTGCCAGCAGACTGCGAACGAAGCGGGTATCGCGGGGATCCCCGATGCGGATCCAGTCCCGCGGTATTTCCACCGCGCGACGCGCGAGCGCTTCGCGGACGCCGGCGATCCGTGCGTCGACAGTGGACGCCGAATTCGGCCGCGCAACGAAGGCCAGCCGGCCGCATCCCAGTTTGAGGAAGTGTTCGGCGAGCAGATACCCGGCGGCCATGTTGTCGAGGCCGACCAGGTCAAAGTCGCTGCGCTTCGGAAACGGGCCGAGGTCGCGGTCGATGAGCACCACCGGAATGCCCGCCTGTCGAAACTGCTCAGCCACCCGGCGATTGATTTCCTCACGCTGAGCCACCTGCTCGAACGGGGCAAAGAAGACACCCTGCACGCGCCGCTCGATCAATTGCCGGCAAACCGCCAGCGCCTGGTCGCCGGTCAAATCCGCCTCCGGCCCCGCAGGTCCCGCGCCGCCCCACACAAGGCTGTAATCGTGCGATCGCGCCAGCCCCGCCAATTCACCGCAGATGCGCTCGAAGATTTCGGTTCGGCCAAGTCCGGGAATCAGGAGCCCGAGTTGACGATTATTCGGATCGAGCGCGTCCGGGCGGCGGACAAAGCTTCCCGAACCCATGCGACGTTCGATCACGCCCCGGACCTCCAGATCGCGAAGCGCGCGGATCACGGTGGGTCGCGAGACCCCATGCTGACGCACCAGCTGAGCCTCGCTTGGCAGGCGGGCTCCGACCGGGAATCGGCCCGCAGCAATGGCCTGCTGGAGATCGTCGGAGATCCGCTGGTGCTTGGGGCGGGAGTCGTCGGCCATGGGATGGCCCAACCTGTAACAAACAGGTGATCAACCTGTCAGTACAGGAAACAGACAAGTGGCCGGAGTCGAAGTTGGCAGGCGATCGCCGGTGGGGTCTTCTCCGAACGTTCCCGCTTCCCGCCCACCCGTGGCCATCGGCTGGCGTCCCGCCAGTTCGGAGTTGTTCCGCGGAGTGGTTGGGTGCGGGCCGATCATGCGAATCAGCCTACAGCGATGGAGTTTGAGAATGGGTCTGGCGGCCTGGGTGGCGGTGCAGGCATTCGCCGCTCCCGCGGCATCACCCACCTTCCAGGAACGCTGGCGCCCGCAGTTCCATTTCACGCCTCCGTCGACGTGGATGAACGATCCGAACGGGATGGTGTTTTACGACGGCGAGTACCACCTCTTTTACCAGAACAACCCGTTCGGCGACCGCTGGGGCCACATGAGCTGGGCCCACGCGGTGAGCCGGGATCTGACGCATTGGGAGCATCTGCCGCTGGCGCTCGCCGAGGAGAACGGGGTGATGATCTTCTCCGGAAGTGCGGTGGTGGATTGGAAGAACACCAGCGGATTTGGGCGCGATGGTCGCCCGCCGATGGTGGCGATTTACACTGGTCACCACACGACGAAGCCGCTGCAGAACCAGCACATCGCCTTCAGCAACGACCGCGGCCGGACCTGGACCAAGTACTCCGGCAATCCGGTGCTCGATCTGGGTGAGGCGGATTTTCGGGACCCCAAGGTGTTCTGGCATGCGCCGACGTCGCGGTGGGTGATGGCGGTGTCGTGGCCCCAGCACCGGCAGGTCCGGTTCTATGCGTCGTCGGACCTGAAATCGTGGACTCACCTCAGTGATTTCGGGCCATCGGGTTCGGTGGCCGGCATCTGGGAATGCCCCGATCTGTTTCCGGTTCCCGTGGAGGGTCAGCCCGGCAGAACCCGATGGGTGCTCGTGGTCAATGTGGGCTCGGGTCAACCGGCCGGCGGCTCGGGCACGCAGTATTTTGTGGGAGAATTCGATGGCGCGCGTTTCGTCGCGGATGGCGGCAAAAGCACCGAGGCTGGGGCGTTGTGGGCCGACTTTGGACGCGATTTCTACGCGGGTGTTTCCTGGTCGGATGTCCCAGCGCGCGATGGTCGCCGGCTGTGGCTGGGTTGGATGAGCAATTGGACCTACGCCAACGACGTGCCGACCGCCCCGTGGCGCAGCGCCATGTCGGTGCCCCGCGAACTCCAGATTCGCTCCACGCCTGCGGGCTGGCGCTTGATCCAGCATCCAGTTC
>CANGMO010000112.1 GCA_947454295.1 Verrucomicrobiota bacterium
AGGCATCGACGCGTTTTCCAGCGGGATGAAGCGGTTCAGCAGCCCCTGGCAGATGATCATGCCGCCGGAGTGTTGTCCGAGATGACGCGGCAGCCGGGCCAACCGGGAGTACAAACCCGCGAACGGCATGGACCGTGGATGGCTGCGGGGCAATCCCGCCTGCTCCATCTGGCCGACCAACTCCAGGGTGTGGGGAAAGTCGCCGCTCGCGAACAGGCTGGAAAACCGATCCAGCACATCGCCCGGAAGTCCCAGCACCTTGCCCAGTTCACGCGCCGCACTGCGGCCGCGGTAGGTGATGATCGTGCCGGTCATTGCCGCACCGTGGGGTCCGTAGCGGCGGTACACCTCCTGGATCACCCGTTCCCGCCGGTCGCCGCTGGGCAGATCGATGTCGATGTCGGGCCACCCCTTGCGTCCCTCGCTGAGGAATCGTTCGAAGAGCACGTTGAACCGCACCGGGTCCACCGCCGTGATGCCCAGGCAAAAGCACACCGCGCTGTTCGCCGCGCTCCCGCGGCCCTGGGCCAGGATGTCGTTCTCGCGGCAGAAGCGCACGAGATCGGCCACGATGAGGAAATAGCCGGCGAACCCCAGCCGGCCGATCAGCGAGAGTTCCTTGCGCAACAGCGCAGTCACCTTCGCCGGCACACCCCGCGGATACCGCGTTCGCGCCCCGGTCCAGGTCCAGGATTCCAGCAATCCCTCCATCGTCTCACCTGGGCCCAGCGGATACCGCGGGAATTCATACCCGAGATCCCGCAGTTCGAAACGCAGCCGGTCGGCAAGACGCACCGTGTGATCGACCGCCTCCGGCAGATCGGCAAACAGCGCGCGCATTTCCGCGGCCGGCTTGAGATGCCGCTCCCCATTCACCGACAGCAACGTACCGGCAGCATCCAGCGTGGTGTGATGACGGAGGCAGCGGAAGACATCAGCGATCTCGCGTCCGGAAGTCTCCGCATGCTCGACCGCATTGGTGGCCAGCAGCGGCAGCCCCTGCGACCGCGCCAGGTCGGCCAGCGCGGCGATCGCGCGATCCTCCCCGCGCACGCGATGCCGCTGCAGTTCCACGAACACCTGCTCCCTGCCAAACGCCTTCACCAGGCGGGTCAGCATCTGCACGGGATCGGGACCAGCGCCGGCCTCCGACCGCAGCAACGCCCGCCACAGCGGCCCCTCGCGATCGCCAGTGAGCGCGACCAAGCCCGGTGTGAACTCCGACAGTTCCTCCCAGCGGACCGTTCCCTGCCCCTTGGGCGACCGCAGATGCGCGCGAGTAAGGAGCTGACAGAGGTTCTGATATCCGGTGCGATTCTCCACCAGCACCGGCAGCAGCGCACCATCCTCCATCGCCAGCTCCGCCCCGTGGATGGCGCGCACGCCGGTCTCGCCCGCGGCCGACTGCAATCGCGGTGCGCCGTACACACCCATGCGGTCACACACCGCCAGTGCCGGCATCCCCAGCGCCGACGCCCGGGCCACCAGCGCCTCCGGCAGACTCGATCCGCGCAGGAAACTGAAGGCGCTGCGCGCATGCAGCTCGATGTATCCGGAGTCGCCACTCATGAGGCATCCTTCTGCGAATTCGTGGCCCGCCGCCGGGACAGGCATTCGGCAAATTCGGTCATCCGCTCCAGATCCCGTTCCTGCCAGCGCTGACGAAAGCGATTCCCGTCGGCGCTCACGAACTCCGCGGGCAACAGCCAGGCGAGCAGCGGTTCCGGTGTTCCGCAGAAAAACGCCATCCAATGCGGATCGAACGCCGGCATCATCGCGGCGGGGAAATCAAAGTCCCAGCGTTCAGGCGACCGCTCCCCGCGCAGGCAGGTCGGCATCTCCTGGGGCATCGCCTCCGGATGCAGCCGCCACCAGATCAGGCGCAACACGGCGGCGAAAGCCGGTCGCAGTCCGGAAACGGGACCGACGCGACGCCGGTCGTCCTCCGCGGCTGCCGGCCACTCCAGTTCCGGCACCTCTTCCAGCTCGAGTTCCAGCCGCGTCCCCCGCCAGCCCCACGTCAGCCGGCGCGGCGCTGCAGGACGCACGCCCACCGTGTTGAAGCGCGGCTGGAGGGTGCGGATCAATTCCCGCTCACGCTGATCCGCCGCGGCCTCGTCGGGACAAAGATCCCAGTAAATCCGCCGTACCGATTGCAGCAACCGCCGCTGTTTGCGCGGGAGCACGTCCGTGGGAGTTGACCGATGCGTGCCCAGGCGGCGTCGCAAATTGCGCGCCTTGCCCACATACAACACGCCGTCGCCTTCACCACACATCAGGTACACCCCCGGCGACTCCGGCAGGTCCCTAAAAAACGCCGCACCGAACCGCTCCGACAAGGGGCGATGCGGAGGCAACAGCAGGTGCTGGCCTTGGAGGTGGGGCATGGGGAAAGCCGAATGAAAAATGGGGAATTAAGAATGAAAAATGCAGTCAGGCGGCAGGGCGAACCTCCTGGTGAGCCGGGTGCGTGGACGCATTCCACTTCGCAAGGGAGCGTCCCAACCGCCATCTACGCTCCCGCTCGGCAGGAGCCTCGCGCTACCTTGAAAGAGATTCATGGATGCCCTCTTCAACCTGTCCCGCCCCGTGGTCCCATTTTGAATTTCTCATTCCCCATTTTTAATTTCACTCCATCACCCCCTCCACGGTCCATCCGGACGCGGTGCGTTGCAGGCGGAGGACGGTTCCCTCGCGGGTCTCGACCTCCCATTCCTCGCGCTCCCACATGGCCGATTCCCACCAGCGTCCCGAGGACCGCACCGGCCCGAGGGCCACGCGGATGCGTGCATTCGCCACGGTGGAGCGCACCGACAACGGCGGCTGGCCGGGGCCGGCGGTTTCCACGGTGGCGGGCACGCCGGGTCGCAATCGACGCAGCGGCGTGAAGCGCAGCAGCGCCGGAATGGCGCGGCCACCGGGAGGACGGGCGGCTTCGAAGGCGGGCGGCACCAGGCGAAAGGCGTCGGGTTCATGGCTGTCGAGACGCACCGGGGTTCCCACACGATCCGCGCCCACCAGTGCCGCGAGACGCGCCAGCGTTTCCTGAAACTGGTGCGGATCCTTGATCGCCGCCTCGAACAACCCGAACTGCCGCTGCGGCGGTCGCACCGGGTCGAGCGTGAGCTGCACGCCGGCCACCGCCGAAGCCGTGCGCAGCGATTCCAGATCGGTATGCAGCATGCGGAACAGCACGTCCGCACGACGCGTGGGCTCGGGAACGCGGAGGTCGCGGCGAATTGGCGCCGCGTCCTCCAGGCGGATCTCCAACACCGCGCGCGCTGCCGCCTTGCCCGCCGCTTCCAGGCGCAATCCCAATTGATCCACGAATCGCCGCAACACGAAGAGCAGCGGCTCCAACGTTTCCACCGGCTCGGTAAACTCGAAGCACTCTTCAAAGCGTTCCTCCGGCCGCGCCAGGCGCAGTGGGCGCAGGGCGGTCGTGGACGCCGCGGCGAACAGGGCCAGCGCCTCCAGTCCGAGACGATCGGCCACCTCGGCCTGCCCAAGGGCGAGAAGCTCTCCAACTCGTCGGATGCCCCACTTGTCGAGGATGCCGAGGATGTCATCCGACGGTTCCAGCGCCGCCACCGGCAGCGACGCCACGAAGGCGGCGGGATCGGTCACCACCTGCACCGACTCACTCCAGCGGGCCGCATGCGCCGCCACCGTGGGGGTCGGCCCGGTGCCCACACGGGCGCGCAGATTCAAGGCGCCGGCCATCGACGCCAGCCGCGCAGCCCAGGCCTCCAGCACCGCGGCCTCCGCTCCCTTCAGTGAGGCCAGCGTGCGGGCGTCGAGCGTGATGGTTCCGGGTGCGGTCAGTTCCAGATACGGCGAGAAGGTCATGGCCCCCTGCAGCAGCGCCTCGGTGGCCGCGGCCTCCTGAGCCGGTGAGCGATGCCGCACCGACACCTCTCGGCAGCGCGCCAAGGCCTGCACCGGGGTCAACCCCTCCGCCACCCCGGCCTCGCGGGCGGAACGCGTCAGCTGCAGGACCCGCGGCGTGGTCTGCTGCGGATCCACCAGCACCACCGGCCGCGACCACGCCTCCGGCTCATGACGCAACAGCGCCTGGAGCGAAAACTCAGGAACATGGAGGACGGCGAACATGGGGGGAGGGTTAAACCGTTGAAGGGTTTAAGGGTTGAAACGCGCGAAACGCCACCCACGAAAAACTCTTCAACTCTTCAACTCGGGTTCATTTTTAATTTTGCTCACGCCCTCCGCGCCTGGGAGGCGATGTCGACCTCGGACTCGGATTCGGATTGGGACTGCAATGCGGGCGAGCGTTCCAATTCGCAGCGGATGCGCAGCAGGGTGGCGGTGGGACCGTCCTTCACCGCCTCGATGGTCATGCGGCTGCGCAGGCGAACGCGGACGGCCGGTGTCCCCACCAGCGGCTGCGGAGTCATCACCAGCAGCGTGGCCCCATGATGCTCGGTCAGGCGGGCAAACCGATGCCACGTGGTGGCGGCGATGCGCCGGAGCTGGGCTGGCGGGGCGCCGGAGAGATCGAGCACCACCTGGGGGAGATTGCGGTCGCGGAGGAGCAGATCGGCCGCCTGGATGGCTTGGGCGGCATCGGTGCACCGGACCCAGAGCAGGCGCTCCAGGCAGGCGGGATCGGCGGCATCGACATCAAATCCGTCGGCCGCATCCACCAACGCCAGAAACCCGCCATCGGCTGCGGTGCGTTCGATCAGGCGATGCAGCACCGGCACCGCGCCGGCGCCGCGTCCGCCGGTGACCAGCTCGCTGATCCGCCCGCGCGGCCAGCCGCCCTCCAGCACCGCGTCGAGCCGTTCCAGGCCCGCTGGCAGGCCCTCCCGTGGCGCCGCGCGCCGGGCCGAGTGGGCCTTGGGAAAGCGCTCCGCCAGTACCCGGCGAAGGTCGATGATCTGGGCGTTGGCGGCCATTGGGTGTCCCGGAAAAGCATTCCGGGGAGGGACAGCGTACTGCGCCGCCGACCCCGGGAAATCGGAATCTTGGGGGACAGCCTATCCCCTGCCTCGGACACTTGCGGTCCAAGGTCCGACCCCTCCTCCCAAAAAACAGCCTCTCATTCCTGTTGCGTCGCTGGCGGTCGATCCTAACCTCCGCGCCAATTTGCTGCCGCCACCGGCCGCGACCGACCCCACATGATGAAGGCCATCCTCGCCCTGGAAGACGGAACCACGTTTAGCGGAATCGCCTTTGGTGCCCGCGGCACCACCGACGGCGAGGTGTGCTTCAACACCTCGATGACCGGCTACCAGGAGATCCTCACCGATCCCTCGTACAAGGGGCAGATCGTCACCATGACCTACCCGCTCATCGGGAACTACGGGGTGAATGATCAGGATGTGGAATCCTGGGCGCCGCATGTGGGTGGCTTCGTGGTGCGCGAGCTTTCGCCCGTGGTGAGCAACTGGCGCGCGGACCGCAGCCTGCACGAATACCTCGAGCAGAACGGCATTCCGGGCATCCAGGGCATCGACACCCGCGCGCTGACCCGCAAGCTGCGGGTTCGCGGATCGCTCGCCGGCTGCCTTTCCACCGCCGGTCTCTCCCCCGAGGAAGCCGTGGCCCGCGCCAAGTCGTGGGGCGGCATGGCCGGCCGGGATTACGTCTCGGCGGTCACCCACAAGGAACCGTTCGTCTGGGATCCCGAGGACCGCGATTCCGCCGCCTTCTCCCTCACCCAAGCCCCCGCCGCCGCCAATCCGCGTCAGGTCCGCCTGCCCATGCCCGCGGCCGACATCCCCATCGTCGCCTACGATTTCGGGATGAAGTACAACATCCTCCGCCGCCTCCGGCAAAAGGGCTTCCGCATCCAGGTGGTGCCCGCCCACACCCCGGCCGCCGAGGTGCTGAAGTACAAGCCGGCCGGTGTGTTCCTCTCCAACGGTCCCGGCGATCCCGCAGCCCTCACCGGCATCGTGCGCGAGGTGAAGACGCTGGTGGACACCGGCATTCCCATCTTCGGCATCTGCCTCGGCCACCAGATCCTCGGTCAGGCCTTCGGCGGACGCACCTTCAAGCTCAAGTTCGGCCATCGCGGCGGCAATCAGCCGGTGAAGGACTTTGAGACCGGCCGCGTGGAGATTACCTCGCAGAACCACGGCTTCGCTGTCGACGCGGCCTCCCTGCCCGCCGACGTGGCGGTGAATCGCATCAACCTCAACGATCAAACCGTCGAGGGCCTGCGTCACCGCACCAAGCCGGTCTTCTGCGTGCAATATCACCCGGAAGCCTCGCCCGGACCCCACGATTCCACGCCACTGTTTGATGAATTCCGTACACTGATCGAACGGAAGGGATGAGCGTCAGTTTTCCGAGACTTTCCGGGAAACCGTTTGACGGGCTAGTGTGGTGAGGGATAAACACTGTCAACCGACCTATGCCTAAGCTGGTAGTCCTCACCGTTGGCTTTAACGAACGCTCACTCGACGTGAAGCCCGAGAAGACGACCATTGGTCGTCTGGAAGACAATCAGTTCTGCCTCGCAGAGCCCTCTGTCTCGAGCCATCACTGCGAAGTCTGGGCCAAGGGCGACGAAATCGTCGTCAAAGATCTCGGCTCGACCAACGGCTCCTTCGTCAACGAGAAGCAGCTGGAACCGGGCAAGGAAGTCACCGTCCGCCCTGGCCAGACGCTGCGCCTCGGACAGATCGAACTCCGCTACGAGACCGGCAAGAAGCAGACCGAACAGGCCCGGGCCACGGTGAAGATTGGTGAAGCCGGTGGGCAAACCATCGTGATGTCGAAGAACTCGGCCTTCGCCAAGAAGAGCAACAATCTCAATAAGATCTTCCTGGCCGTCGGCGCCCTGCTGGTCGTCGTCATCGTCGTCCTGCTCATCAAGGCTCTTACCAGCGTCAGCGGGCCGGGGCAGTGATCGGTAATCAGTGGCCAGTGCCGATGACCGGTAACCGGTGATCAGCCATCAGTGAGTCGGGGAACGGCATTCCTCATCCGGGTAGATTGCAGCCTTCGTTGGTTTGGTACTCCTGCATTTCAGGGGTACATTCTCCTCAGGTACATGTCCTCAGGTTTTCACAGCCCTATTGGTAAGGGTTTCCTCCACACGCTTTATTTCCTGCCCGCACTCACCTGGCTGGTGGCTGCCGCCGAGCCGGATCCGTCCCAGTTTCAAATGGATCCCGCCTTCGAGATCGCCCTGTG
>CANGMO010000113.1 GCA_947454295.1 Verrucomicrobiota bacterium
GCCTCGAATACCTATGGGAGCGCCTCCCTAGCACCAACCGTCGCAAACGACTCAGCAAGAAAACATTAGGCCTTATCTAAACGCCATTCGGGTCAGGTCTATACTTTTGACATTTGAAACCAGCTTCGGAGGCAACAGAGCGAAACCACGCCCAGCTTCCGAAAAGAAAGAGAGGACTCTCGCGCTCCGGGCCGCTGACGCGCCACTCAACGTTCCAACCGCTGCAGGGCCACCTTGACGGCGTCGCGGAAGTGCGGATCGGGATCGGATTGCAGACGTTGCAGGTGGGGAATCGCCTCCTTCCAGCCGAGTTCGCCGAGGATCTCAATGCTGATCAGGCGCACCCGGCTGACCGGACTTCCCAGGTTGCGCAGGATGGCCGGAACAAATTCGCGCTCATGGCCGCGGAATGTTTTCAGCCCCTGGGTCGCGAACACTTGCACTTCGGGTTCGGGATCCTGAAGGGCCTGCACCAGCGCGGGGACCACGATCCCGGCGTCGGCGGGCGACGCGGCCTGCAAGCCGCAGGCAAAGGGCCATCGGTAGGGCAGCCCGGTTGGAGCCGTGTTGGTCAGCATCGCCACCACCGGCAGCAAGGCGTCCCCCCCAATCATGGAGAGGGCACTGGCCGCCGGATACGAGGTGTTCCAGACCTTCAAATCCTGGACCAGCCTGGGAACCATCGGCGCCGCGTTGGTTCCCAGAATGCGAATGCCACCGAGGGCCAGATCGCAGTAGGTGTTTCGGTCCGTTTCGGCAAACCACTGCCCGCGGATTCCCACGAATTGAAGGATCGGATCGAGGACGCGATTGATTCGATGCGACAACTCCGGCGAGGCACTCCAGTCGCGCTCCAGCATTTCCGCCAACGCCCCCATCTGTTCCGCGTCCAGCGAACGGATCACCTCCGCCGCCTCGCTTGAATGCCCCATCTCGCCCGCCGCCTCCAGGCGTTGCAACCAGCTCAGCAGTGACCCACCGCGGATCCTGGGCCCGCCCGCGGGAAGGCTGAATGCAATGCCCACGCCGATCGCCACGAGCGCGGCAATACCCGCGCCCCAGCCGAGGAGGCGCCGGCGCCTGAAGTCGCCCCGCGTCATGGCGCCCACAACTCCGCGTGAGGTTCGTGATCGCGATTCCACAACGCCGCCGAGCGAATGGGGTTGTAGAGGTCGCCGGGATCCATGGATCCGACATGGCCATCCACGTAGGCCTGATTGTCCCGCACGCCGTGGCGGTTCAAATAGGGCGCCTCTTCCAACGGGGAACCGTAAAGCTTGATGCAGCCCCACACATCGGAACCTCCGCGCTCCCCGACCTTGCACTGGGAGTCCCCGACGGCGAGCAGCTCAGCCGGCGCGACGATCTGCGATTCCGTCACCGGCGGGGCATCCACCCCGGGAACCGCCCGCCAGAATAGAATCGGCCCCAAACCCCACAGGCCTCCGTTCATCTTTTCGGCGCGCACGCCCTTGGTGTTGTAGGCGTATCCGCCAAGACGATCGACCGAGCCCTTCTCATGCGGTTCCAGCACCGCCTCGCGGTAACCCGGGCAATGGAGCGAGCGGTTGGTCCAGCGAGTCCCGCCGTACGGAATCAATTTGGAGGACCAATAGACCAATCCCTGCGCGCGTCCCCCTGCCCCGACCGCATCGCCGAAGGAAGATCCGGCCGGTCCCAGATAGTGCGGGTAGCGCCCCTTTTGGTCGTGTGCATACATCGCCAGCTCCACGACCATCTGACGCAATTGGTCTCGACACACCGTCGCCCGGGCGCTCGCCCGGGCGCGTGAAATCGCGGGAAGCAGCAGGGCCAGAAGCACCCCCAGGATCGCCACCACGACCAGCATCTCGACAAGCGTAAACGCGGAGTTCCTTGGCGGGTTCGCGTTCATGGAATGGCCTCAACCTCCACGTTCCAAAGGCCCAAATCAAATGCGATCTGGGAATGGTCTCGAAGGACAGATCCCTGGCGACGGGAACCCCGCTGACGTCGTCGTCCGCAGGTCCTGGAGTGCGGCAGTCCCCTGCCGCTGTTGCCGCGGACTGAACGCGGAGGCCCCAGTCAGCGTGGTCCTGCAACCTGGATGCGAACCAAAAACGCGAGAGGACTCGCGCACTCCAGGACGCTGTCGCGTGATGCCGAAGATCAACTCAGCTCAGCCGGCGGAAGAAACCGCGGGCGGTGCGACTCGTGGCTTCGGCGAGGGTCTCAAGGGAGCACCCATGGACGCCGGCAACCACGGATGCGAGATCGCGAACATACGCAGGCTCGCAGCGTTTGCCGCGATAGGGAATCGGCGCGAGGTACGGGCAATCGGTTTCCAGCATGAATCGATCGAGCGGCGTGGCCGCCAGAGTCTCGCGCACGGTGGCGGCGTTCTTGAAGGTCGCAATGCCGGTGAAGCTCACCAGTGATCCAACCGCCAGCACGCGCTGCATTTCGGCCGGCGTGCCCACAAAGCAGTGGAACACCGCGCGCACTCGTGAGGCGTAGGGTTGCAGGATTTCCAGGGTGTCCTCAAAGGATTCCCGCGTATGCACCACAGCGTTGAGTCCGACCTCGGCGGCCACCTCCAGTTGTTCGATGAACAATCGGCGCTGCGTTGCCTTCACCTGCGCGTCGTCTTCCGGCGTGCCGCCGTTCTTGGTGGGCAGCCGGTAGTAATCGATGCCGCACTCGCCGATGGCCACCACCTTGGGATGCCGTGCCAGTTCGAGCAGGGGTTCGCGGATCGAATCCGGCGCCTCCTCGGCGTGGCCGGGATGCCATCCCACCGCGGCGAACACGCCCGGGAACCGCTCCGCCAGGGCGATCGCCCGTCGGCTGCTGTCGAGATCCGTTCCGATGGAGACGATGCGTTCAATCCCCGCCGCCGCGGCGCGTTCCACCACGGATTCCACATCCTCGGCGAAGTCGGGAAAATCCAGGTGCGCGTGCGTGTCGATGAAGTGCGGCATGACGCGATCAGGGTGACCCTTCCTTGGGGATTCGCGAATTGAAAAGCTGCGGTGCGCATTGAGGCAGCAAGGCGTGACGCTCCGGGGCTTCCACGCGCTGAAGAACCGCCTGAAGGCGGGACTCCGAGCGGGGATTCCCGAATCCTGCAACTCCACGCGCTCCCAAAGCACGCTGGTCGTTCAGCGTTCCGTCACCCGGTTCAGCGTGTCGATCTTGGCGCCGTCCACCACCTGGGTTCGCCCACCGGGCCAGGTGATGGTGACTTCATCAATGCGGGTGGAGTTGCCCAGGCCAAAGGTGATCGGCAGCTCGCTCTGGGAAAGATAGGAGCGGGTGGGCATCACCTGACGCGACTGCGACAGGCCGCCGGATCGAACGGTTACCCACGCACCAATGGCGTCGCGATTCGACCGCTGTCCGGTGAGTTGAAAGCGAATCCAGTGATGCCCGAGTTTCTGATCATTGCGCAGCAGCACCGGGGGACCGTTCACCTGGGTGATCACCACATCGAGATCCCCATCGCCATCGACGTCGGCAAACGCGCTGCCACGCCCCACCAACGGCCGGGCCAGATCCGCACCCGAGTGGTCTCCATCGACGGGAACAAAGGTCACTCCACCAGCGCCGCCGGCGTTCCAGAACAACTGCGCCGGCTGGCGGTAGTGCACTCCGGGCTGAATGCGCTCGATCTCCTCGGCGAGATGCCCGTTGGCGGTCAGCACGTCCAGGCGGCCATCCAGATCGTAGTCGAAGAAAAAGAGCCCAAACTTCAGCAGCTGGCGGCTGGCGGGCCCCAGTCCCTCGGCGACCGCCTCGTCGGTGAACACCAAGTCCCGCGTGGCCGGGCGCAGGACGTAGAGGGCATTCATTTCATTGGCGAAGTTGCCAATGGCGATACCGAGCGTGTTGTCGTTGCGAAATCGTGCGGCGTCGATGCCCATGGCGCCGCGGGCCTGTCCGTAGGGATCAAACGCCACGCCGCTGGCCACCCCGACCTCGGCAAACGTGCCGTCATGGCGGTTGGTGAACACGAAGTTTTGGACCGTGTCGTTGGCCACGACAAAATCCATGAAACCGTCGTTGTTGAGATCAATGGGCGCCACCGCAAGGCTCTTGGCCATGGGGAGTCCGGTAGCGGGATTGCGCACCTCCAGGCCGCTCACCCGCGAGACATCGGTGAAGTGCCCGCCGCCCTCGTTTCGATACAGGCGCGGCAGGGTTCCCGGAAAACTCCAGGGCCGCCCGTAGGCCCGCCCCACGCCGGCGAGCTGATTGTTCACCGCACGATCAAGTTCAGGGGACCACTCCACATAGTTCGCCACCAGCAGGTCGAGATCCCCGTCATTGTCGATGTCGATCCACGCGGCGGCGGTGCTCCATTGATGATCCGATCCGCCCACACCGGTCTGCGCCGTGACGTCCTCGAAACGGCCGCCCCCCAGATTCCGGAAAAGATGATTCCGTCCCACGGCAGTCACGTACACATCGGGCCGGCCGTCGTTGTCATAGTCCCCGATCGCCACGCCCATTCCGTAGAGCGTGATGTCCAGGCCGGATCCGGCGGTGACGTCGGTGAACCGGGGCGAGCCCCCGCGCGGGGTGTCATTGTGGTAGAGGGCCAGCCGGGGAAGCGGCGACGGATGCGGACGGTGATCCTCCGGCCACCAGGTGGAATTGATGAACAGCAGATCGGGGCGCCCGTCGCCGTCAAAATCGAAAAAGGCCACGCCGCCGCCCATGGTTTCGGGCAGATACTTGCCGCCGGCGGCACCGTTCACGTGCTGAAAGGTGATCCCCGCCGACTGGGTGACATCGGTGAACTGAACTTTGGGCACACCCCCTGCCGATCCGGCCCGACCGGATCCAGTCGCGCTGCCGGCGCGGCTCAGCACCCACACGCCGCCGCCGGCGACCGCGGCCAGCAGCGCCAACAGTCCTAGGAGACCCCACAGCGACCGCGAGGCTGCGGTCGGGTCGGATTCGGAATCCGCTTCGGGCCAAGAGTGGTTCACGCGACGACGTTGGGGAAGGCGCCAATCGGAGGCAAGCGTGCGGACAATCGCGCAGGACTGGCCTCGGACTTCCCTTTGATGCACCCTGCGCGCATGTCGTCTGAACCGCTGTCGGGCCTGTCCCTGTTCCTGCTCGACGATGAGCCCATGCTGCGCCGGCAGCTTTCCGCCACTCTGGAGCGTCTGGGGGCCGACGTGACGGCCGCGGATTCCCTACGCGCCGCGCGCCCCCTGCTGCGCGAGATGAGCTTCGATTTCGCGCTCATCGATTTGAATCTCCCCGACGGCCTCGGGCTTGAACTGCTGCGCGAGAAGGCATTTTCCGAATCGACAGGCGTGGTGATGATGACCGCCGAGGGCGGCATTCCCGCGGCGGTGGAGGCAATGAAGCTGGGCGCGCTCGACTTTCTCACCAAGCCCTTCGAGCCCGAGATGCTGGCGCTGGTCCTGACGCGCGCCCGCAAATCACGCACCGGGGCTCGCGCCGCCGAGCACCGAAAGGCGGAGTCCTCGGAACAGCATTTCTTCTTTGGCAACGCCCTGAAGCCGCTGGAGGCGCAATTGCGGAAAATCGTCAGCGCCGATCAGCGGATGGGCAGCCAGCTTCCGCCGGTTCTCATCCAGGGCGAAACCGGGACGGGCAAGACGACTCTGGCCCGATGGATTCATTCACAGGGGCCACGCGCTTCCGGCCCCCTGGTGGAGGCCAATTGCGCCGCCATTCCCGATAATTTGGCTGAATCGGAATTGTTCGGTCACGAAAAGGGCGCCTTCACCGACGCGCGGGTCACGCGTCTCGGCCTGTTCGAAGCGGCTACTGGAGGCACGCTCTTCCTGGACGAAATCACCAGCCTCTCCCCGGCGCTGCAGGCCAAACTTCTGACTGCCATCGAGGACGGCAAGATCCGCCGCGTGGGCGGCAATCGGGACATCCCGGTCGACACCCGGCTCATCACCGCCGCCAACCAGGACCTGCGCGACATGGTGGCCGTGAAACAATTCCGCGAAGACCTGTACCACCGGCTCGACCTGTTTCGCATCGCCATCCCGCCGCTGCGCGAGCGAGGTGAGGACGTTCTCGCCCTGGCGGAATCGCTCCTCCATCGGCTGGCTCGCAAACACCACGTTCCGTCCCGGGCCCTTTCGCCCATCGGCCGCCGCCGCCTGCTCGCCTACGGCTGGCCCGGCAATGTCCGCGAGTTGTCCCACGAGCTGCAGCGTGCGCTCGTGTTCGAGGACGGCGAGGGACTGAATCTCGACACGCTCATGGGATCGGTAGGAGCCGATCCCCAGCCGCTAAGCCGCCCCGCCGGGGCCGTCCCCGTCGCTTCGCAGGATGACTGGTTCAATGCTGCCTTCCGCTTCCCCGACTCGGGATTCTCACTTGAGGATGCCATCCTGAAATTGATCCGCCAGGCGCTCGATCAAACCGGGGGCAACGTCTCTGCCGCAGCACGCAAGCTCGGTGTCTCCCGAGACTACCTTCGGTACCGCCTCGGCGGTTGGAAGGATGGTCACAAGGCGGGTCAGATCGCGGCGGCTGGGGAATAATCCCCACCCAGTTCTGTGGAATGCACCAATGCGAGCGACGCCCCAGGTCAACACCCCTCAACGAATCGCATCGAACGCCTTGTCATCAACCACTTACAACCCGAGAAACCCCAACCGAAACTGGCACAGGTCCCGCTCTAAGGGGAAGCGTCCGACGACAACGAACCAACCGATCACCGGACGCGCATTGGCTCAATTTACGACCGCAACTCAATCCCAGTTATGAACATCACCCGCATTTCGCTCGCCGCGCTCGTCGCCGCGTCCCTCACCCTGCTCCCCGCTGCCCAGGCTCGCCCTGAGTCGGGTGGCTACTACGGCACCCCGAAGAAGCCGTCGGGCGGGACCTCCGACAATTCGGGTTCCGGATCCGGTTCGGGCTCCTCGACCGTGGATGATTCGACCAAGGGAGGCACGCCGCCGACGCCTCCCCTCGACGCCTCGGGCAATCCCCTGCCGCCGCTTGAAATCAAGGGCCGGGGCGAAGGCAAGGGTGGTCCGGTGGACGCCAAGGGCCAGCAGCTTCCCGACTCGGTGAAGAACGACACCAAGCTTCAGGCGCTGCTCGCCGAGGCCCAGAAGGCCCGTGAAGCCTACGTTGCCAGTCAGAAGGATCTCCAAGC